>JBFEWA010000275.1:0-4597 GCA_041546605.1 Bermanella sp. | reverse complement strand
TAACTTGATATCCAGAAATCCAGCATTGTTAGCCGTTGAACTAATGGTGTCGTCTAGATCTAACTCTTCTGCCACCCCTTGGCGCGCAAACTTACGCAAGCGTCTTAGAGCCACCTTGATATTGCGAATGCCTAATTCCACATCATCATCAAGGTTACGATAATTACGCTGTTCCCAGACCTTAATGGCGCGCTTATGGCGGGAACGTCCTTGCTGTACACGCATACCTTCTGGGTTAAAACCATCGGCACCAAATGGCGAGGTGCCACCGGTACCGATCATTTTATTACCACCTCGGTGGCGTTTTTCTTGTTCAGCCAAACGCTCACGGAATTTTTTCATCAACTCATCAAAGCCGCCTTGGCTTTCGATGGCGTCCATTTCTTCTTTTGAAAATAAACGCTCAAACTCCGATTTCATCCACTCTTCTGGAATGCCCTTGGCACTCATGAGTACTTCATCTAAGCGGTCGATGCCTTCGAAATAGTGAGCAAACGCTTTATCAAATTTATCGAAATGACGCTCATCTTTCACTAAGCAAATGCGACTAAGTTGATAAAAATCATCCAAGTCGGCAAAGGCTAGATGATGTTTAACTGCGTTTATCAAATCCAAGTATTCGCGAATGGAGCATGGTACTCGGTATTCGCGCATGGTTTGAAAAAAATCAATCAACATAGGATTAGCCTTTACGACGAGACATAAAAGCCAGCTTTTGTAGCAACTCTACGTCTTGTTCGTTTTTCACCATGGCGCCGTATAAAGGTGGAATAGCGGTTTCTTTGCTGCGCAAGGTTTCTGGGTCTACATCATCGGCCAACAATAATTTCAGCCAGTCCACCAGCTCAGAGGTTGAAGGTTTTTTCTTCAAGCCTGGTACTTTACGTAAATCGAAGAACACATCCATGGCTTCAGCCAGCAAAGATTTCTTAATATCTGGGAAATGAACGTCCACAATCTTTTGCATGGTTTCTTTATCAGGGAAATCGATGTAATGGAAGAAACAGCGGCGCAAGAACGCATCCGGCAATTCTTTTTCATTATTACTGGTGATGATGATGATCGGGCGATGTTTGGCGACGATACGCTCTTGAGTTTCGTAAACAAAAAACTCCATCTTGTCTAACTCTAATAGCAAGTCGTTAGGGAACTCGATATCCGCTTTATCAATCTCGTCGATCAATAAAACCGGTGGTTTATCCCCTGTGAAGGCTTCCCACAACTTGCCTTTCTTAATGTAGTTAGCAATATCTTTAACGCTTTCATTACCTAACTGAGAGTCACGCAGACGCGATACTGCATCGTACTCGTACAAACCTTGATGCGCTTTGGTGGTGGATTTGATGTGCCATTGAATTAATGGGGTGTCCAAGGCTTCGGCAAGTTGTTCCGCCAGCATGGTTTTACCTGTACCTGGCTCACCTTTGATTAATAAGGGACGTTGCAAGGTAATAGCGGCGTTAACCGCCATTTGTAGCTCGGATGTGGCGACGTATTCTTTGGTACCAGTAAACTTCATATTATTGCTCAATATTAGCCAAGTGATTGCTGCGAATGGTAACTCAGGATAAGGGAATTTTCACCCTTGTACATGACAGGATATTACGCACCCAGTGGGCATTTAGATCAATCAGATAGATTTAGAAAGGGGGATGAATGGGGTTAAACCCCAATGTCTTCGTTCCAAAGGGTTGGATTTTGCTCAATAAAATCCGTCATAAGCTGGATACAGGTCTTGTCTTGCAGCACTTCTAGCTCAATTCCTTTGCTTTTTAACCAGGTTTCTTCCCCTAGAAAGGTCTGGTTCTCAGCGATCACGACCTTGGGGATACCATACAAGGCAATGGCGCCAGAACACATGGAGCATGGGCTTAACGTGGTATAAATGACCGATTCTTGATAAACCTTAGCTGGTAGACGACCCGCATTCTCTAAAGCATCCATTTCACCATGTAAAACACAGCTGCCCTTTTGAATACGGCGATTGTGCCCACGGCCAATGATTTTACCTTCGTGAACGAGAACCGACCCGATAGGAATACCGCCCTCTTTTAGCCCCAGCTTGGCCTCTTCGATGGCCGCTTGCATGAACTCATCCATTATTCTTTTTTCTCGTCATCAATTAGGGCATCCACATCAATATCATCCAACTCGCTTTCTAGATTAGCAAGGGCTGCATCAATGGCGTTTTCATCTTCGTTATCTGATCCATCTGCGCCAAAGTTATCATCCGCACTAAGATCAAATTCATCATCCACCGTCTCGTCCACTGTTTCATCCAGTTGGGGAATATCCTCGTCAACGGCTTCATCTAACTGAGGGATGTTTTCCTCATCATCGTCGGACAAGCTATCCAACACGTTATCCAGCTCATCAATCACGCTGGCAGTGCTATCTTGAGGCTCGGCGTCTACATCAAAATTTTCATCAAAATCTGGAATGTCATCGGCCACCGTATCACTTGGTCCCATACCTTGGTCCGAGTCATCTTCATAGTCTGAATCATCTAACTCATCCAAGTCCGATAATGACTCCATATCGTCGTCATCATCGTCATCTCCTATGGCAATGGCCATTTCGTCATCGTCATCGCCACTTAAATCAAAGTCTTCATCGAAATCTTCGTCATCCAAGCCATCATTCAAGCTCACATCGGCTTTTTTCGATGTCGTCTCTTCTGCTTCTTTCGCTGGGGCGGCTGATTTTTTCGTGGATACTTTTCGATAAATCAAAAAGCCTAATATCCCCAATACCAAAGCGGACACAGGAATAGCTGCATACAACCAATACGGTATAGGCTCGAGCACCGCTTGTTGCTCTTCGGTTAGAACGTCTTCTGGATTGGCTGGCTCACTTTCCATGACCTCTTCGGCCTGTTTCATTTTCTCAGCTAAATCCGGTATGGCGGGTTCCGCAGGCACTTCTGCTTCGCTTGGCACTTCAGGTTCTGCCGCGCTCACCTCTTCACTGGGTTGAGGAGTACCTTGCGCGTTCGCTTCATCCGGAGCTTGTTCAACAGGTTCGGCTTTTTCAGCTGGCACATCCATGGTCTCTGTGGCGTCTTGCGCAGCGTCCATAGGTTCTTCTTGGCTTACTTGCTCTGCGGGCTTGTCTTCAGCTTGATCTTGAGGTGCAGCCTGTTCAGCCGATTTGTTATCCGCTAAGTATTCATGCTGGAAATCAGCAGGTATGGGGAACATCAATGAGATAGGGTCAGGCTTGACTCTAAACTCTTGGTTTTCCCCCATAGTACCCTTGATGTTGAGCGTTATTGTATATTCACCTGGGCCTTTTGCTGGGTCAATAATGGCTTCCCAAACCCCTTCTTCCACCCATGGCATGGCTTGAATAATAGATGATTGGTCTGGGCCTTTTAATTTTGCGATCACTCGGGTTTTAGAAACTTCAATTGCGGCCACCTGCGGAATCACACGTACGGCATAAGCTTCATTTTTACCCACTTGTGTTTTACGAATCTCAAACCCAATCGGTTGGCGCACCTGGATGTAATCTTTACGCATGCGCTTAAAGGTTTTGCCATCCACTTCTATTTTTAATTCGTATTGCCCTTCTTTCGAAAGGCGAGAAATACTTTCTCGGTACAAACCATCTTGTGGAATTTTTTTAGGATCGCTAATCACCTTACTGCCACTGCGGCCGGATTCCGCCGTCATGGTCATTTCAAATGTCATGAGCTTAAGAAAGTCTGGGTTCTTAATCACCTTGCCATTTTCATGCAAGAAAACTTCAAAGTTCACCTGTTGACCTGGGAATAAGGTATTGGGCAGATTGCGGATATCCATTTTCAAATCACTGATAACCGTAATGCGATTGTCTGGATCCAGCTTGGCATCCACCTTCCACTCACCGGCTTCTGGTGAGGTAACGGTTACTAAGTCGTAAACCGATTCACCAAACCAGCGCACGTTTTCTCCCGCCCCTTTGATTTGGCTAATGGTTTTGCCTGAAGGCGACACCAACTGCATGGGTGCCGAGCCCTTTTCTCGAAACACCAATGCGGTAAATTCTTGCACGCTTGCGTCAATGTTAAAGGTATTGTCATTAGACAGGGGCACTTGATCCGTTACTTCTGGTGTGGCTTTTTCAAATGCTTTCAGAAAGGCTTTTACTAATTCTTGCGAGCTATTAACGATGACACTGCTGCCACCGGTTTCTAAGGCCAGTTTGTCCAGCAGGACTTTATCGGCATTATCCGACAAGCCGATGCTGTGAATTTTCACCCCTAAGTCTTTATAGTTTTTCAAAACCTCTGTGGCAATGCGCTGGCGCTCGGCTTCGTTTTTGGCTTGTTGTTGAGGGTCGTTATCGTCAGCAATGTCCACCAGGCCATCGGTTAACAAGATGGCATGTTGTTCAAACTCCCCTGCGGTTTCAAATTGCCATGTGGCTTTTTCCATGGCTTCGCCCATATTGGTTCTTAAGCCGTAAGAGTTAATTTGCTTAGCGGCTTGTTTCGCTTTTTCTCGCCAAGCATCATCCACTTGTGCCGGAGGAATCAACATATTGACCCACTGACCAAAGGTCCAAACCCCGGCTCTTGCCCCTTCAGGAATCATTTCCACAATTAAATTAAGCG
>JBFEWA010000133.1:0-7756 GCA_041546605.1 Bermanella sp. | reverse complement strand
CATTCGACCTTCTAGTGCCTTGCCATATTCCTCGGCCCCTTGCTGCAAAACACCGAACCACTGAGGACTCAGTTCAGGTAATAATGCAATGGTGGCAAAGCCGGATATTATCGAGATTGAAATAGCTTTAGGCAGTGACGCTGTCATACGCAGCACAGTGGCCATAACGGCACTGCCTAAAACCACCACAAACACGGTGATGTCTTGTTGTGTGGCATACCAAATGACACCTGGTAATAATGCCGCCAACAAAATACTAAAACCTTGGTTGAGGCCTTGGCGTAAGATCACCAAGGACACAACCGCAGCGCTCACCCAATACATGAGTGGAATCGCTGCGAACAATACTGCCATCAGCGCTGCCTGACGAGGTCCTTGCATACTAAAGCGTGCAATGGCTCCCATGACAGCGCCTACCGATTACTTGTGAGAATCAGTGTATGGAAGTAGAGCTACGTAACGAGCACGTTTGATCGCAGTAGCTAGCTGACGCTGATACTTAGCTTTAGTACCAGTGATACGGCTAGGAACGATCTTGCCAGTTTCAGTGATGTAGCCTTTAAGAGTATCTAGATCTTTGTAATCGATCTCAGCTACGCCTTCGGCAGAGAAACGGCAGAATTTACGACGACGGAAAAAACGAGACATATTATATCCTCCAATTATTCTTCAGCGTCGTCTGCATCATCTGCAGAGTCAACTGTTTCTAGTTCAGCTTCTTCACGACGTGGACGATCGTCACGACGGTCTTGACGGCTTTCAGCAGCTTTAATTGGAGAATCGCCAGTAACAGCATCTTTAGTACGTACAACCATGCTACGAATAACAGCATCGTTGAAACGGAAAGTGTTGTTTAGCTCAGTTAGAGTTTCGTTGTCGCATTCGATGTTCATAAGAACATAGTGTGCTTTGTGGATCTTTTGGATTGGGTAAGCCAGGTGACGACGGCCCCAGTCTTCAAGACGGTGGATTTGACCACCTGTTTCTTTGATAGAGCCAGTGTAACGCTCGATCATAGAAGGTACTTGTTCGCTTTGATCTGGGTGTACCAGAAATACGATTTCGTAATGACGCATATAAATGCTCCTTATGGGTTAATAGCCTTAAGTCTGGAAGCCAGCAAAAGGCAAGGAGTCCTATTTTCACTACACAGCCAAAATAGGGCCGCGCATTATGCACAAAAAAACACCAAGATGCAAGCAAACACAAGGGATTCAGAGGCCTGCCCGCGGGTGCTCAAATAGGGGATTTTGGCTCAAATGGCATACGTTTCATGCCGCATTTGCCATTGTCCTAGCCAGATTATGGGGTAAGCTGGCGCCACACAATAAAAACAACAGGTGAAATATGTCTTTAGCAAAAACCCTTGGGCGCGCTGTAGGTGCCATAGTGGTCGCGGCCCTTGTAGCGGGCGCCATTTTCCATACCGAAATCCGCCAGCTTTACCATACTGTGACGCTGTTTAATGCCGATGTCATCGTTAAGCACTTCTCCCATATGGATGAGGTAGCCCCTATTAAAACCCTGGAGTCAAGCGATAGTGTGCGCACACTGAGACTCAACCCAAAAGATCTCCCTAGTAGCTTCCTTTATAAGGGAGAGAATCGTGACTTTAATGAATGGCTCACCGATTCCAGCACCACGGCTCTGGTGGTGATCAAGGGTGAGGAACTGCTATTCGAAGACTATTACCAAGGCACCACCCCTTTGGATAAGCGCATTTCTTGGTCCATGGCCAAATCCTTCTTGAGTGCCTTATTTGGTATCGCCGTGAAAGAAGGCTACATCAAAGACCTGAACGCTCCTGTTACCGATTATGTCCCCAGCCTAGCGGGGTCTGGTTATGACGGCATCAGCATCAAAAATGTGCTGCAAATGAGCAGCGGTGTGTACTTCGACGAAGACTACGGAGACTTCAACAGTGACATCAACCGTTTTGGTCGTGTCATGGCATTAGGGGGCAGCTTCGATGAATTTGCCGCCTCGTTAAACCAGGACCCAGAGCGCGAACAAGGTACCTTCATGCATTACGTGAGCATCGACACCCATGTCATCGGCATGGTATTGCGTGCCGCCACGGATAAAACCATCATGGAATACATGCAAGAAAAACTGTGGAGCAAACTGGGTAGCGAGCAAGACGCCTTCTACATCACAGACAGCACAGGTGAACCCATGGTGCTGGGCGGCTTAAATATGATCAGCCGCGACTATGGGCGCATGGGCATGTTATATCGTGATCACGGCCAGTATAACGGCGAGCAAATTGTGCCTGCCAAATGGATCGAAGACAGCATCACGCCGGATGCCCCACACTTAATGCCAGGCAAACGCGACACCGCCACCACTAACTTCGGTTATGGCTATCAATGGTGGCTACCTGAAAATCCAGATCAAGAGTTCCTAGCCATCGGTATTTATGGTCAGTACATCTTTATTGATCGCAAGCACGACGTGGTGATTGTGAAGAACAGCGCCCATCGTGAATTCATGGAAAATAATTACGAAAGTAAAGATCTAGCGGTTGCCGCCTTCCGCGCCATTGCGAAACATGTGAGCAACACCGAGCGACAGCAAACAGTTGATACTCAGTAATCAGCGACACAGCAATAAAAAAGGCCTCTTTATGAGGCCTTTTTCATTAATGAGCAGGTGTTTGGGTTTCGGAACGGAAATGCTCTTTCGGCAAGGTACCGGTTAATGCTTGTGCCAGCATCACCCAATCAGAGATAAAACTATAAAACGGATACTTAAACGTGGCTGGGCGATTGTGCTCATAAAAGAAATGACCCACCCATGCAAACCCATACCCGATTACCGGCAACAACCACAACAAACTGTATTGCGCGGTGAATAGTGCATAAACCAATAAGGCAATCACCAGACAACTGTCAATATAATGCAACACTCGACACACCTTATTACTGTGCTCGGCTAAATAAAATGGATAAAACTCTTTAAAGCTTGTGATACGCGTTGCGTCAGTCATGGGCCCTCTCCTTTCATTGTTATGCTTTTTATTATGCGCTTTCGCGCCTAAAAACCCAGTTGCATTTTAGGACGCCTAATTATCAACAGAGGACACTCAATGAAAACAAGCACTTACGGAACATTGATCGAAAAACTCAATCAAATCTAGCTAATTTTTGCGATTTATTATCAATATATGTGGATATACTCTTAATACTGGTTTTCTCTAGGCTTGATCATGAATCATTACCAACGCTCTCAAAAGCTCTTTCACTGGATAAGTGCCTTACTCATTCTTGGGTTATTCGCCATGGGAGTATGGATGCGCACCCTAGGTTATTACGATGCTTGGTATCAAACGGCTCCTGATTGGCATAAACAAATTGGCGTACTATTACTAACCATCATGATCGCCCGCCTCATATGGCGCATGAAAGTAAAAGTGCCTGAACCATCAAAGCATCATAAAGCGTGGGAAATCAAACTCGCCCACGCCACCCATATCATTTTATATATGGGTGTTTTCTTAATTATTTTCAGCGGCTATTTAATTGCCACTGCAGACAATCGCGGCATTGATATCTTAGGTTTATTTACCATGCCGGTTTTATTCACTCCGATTGAGAACCAAGAAGACATTGCAGGAGCCATTCATGAATGGGGGGCCTATATTTTAATGGCTATTGTCGCCTTGCACGTACTTGGGGCTATCAAGCATCATGTCATAGATAAAGATGACACCTTAAAAAGAATGCTTTAATTCATTAAAGCTTGAACAACCGAATTTATGTTTAAACCAACCGTTCCAACACAAGGAGTTACTCATGAAAAACACCATCAAAGCACTAGGGGCTGGCCTAGTTTTATCCCTAAGCACTCAAGCTTTTGCTGCAGAAAGTTATGTGATTGATACCAAAGGCATGCACGCCTTCATCGAATTCAAAATCAAACATTTAGGCTACAGCTGGCTAAAAGGTCGCTTTAACGATTTCGAAGGCGAATTCACTTACGATGAAAAGAACCCAGAAAAATCCAGCGTAAACGTGACCATCAAAACCGCCAGCGTGGACTCCAACCATGCTGAACGTGACAAGCATTTACGCAGCGACGATTTCCTAAACGTAAGCAAATACCCAACGGCTACATTTAAAAGCACCAAAGTCGTCAGCGATGACAAAGGCGAAGCCAACATTCACGGAGAATTCACTCTTAATGGTGTGACCAAAAACATCGTGATCGAAGCGGAAGAAATTGGTGCGGGCAGCGATCCTTGGGGCGGTTTCCGTCGTGGCTTTACTGGCGAAACTGAAATCGCACTGAAAGATTACAACATCAACTTCAACCTAGGCCCCGCGTCTGAAAAAGTGAAGCTGATCCTAAACATCGAAGGTGTGCGTAAATAATACTGGCGCAATAGCAGAAAACAAAAAGCCCCAATCAAATGACTTGATTGGGGCTTTTTGTTATTTATGACCTAATTGAAATTAAAGCGCTTCATTGGCTTTCGCCAAGGCTTCTTCTTTCGGTACACCGTCTATTTTTGAATCCAAATTTGGCAAGCATAGGTTCAAGATAATCGCAGTTAGACCACAGGTAGTCACAGCTGAACCGAAAATGTTCTGAACAAGTTTAGGCATTTCTTTTAATACATCTGGCACCATGGCCACACCTAAACCCAAACCAAACGATACCGCCATAATTAACATATTACGACGGTCTAATTCTAGGCTGGCTAAAATGCGAATACCCGCTGCGGCAACCGTACCAAACATAACCAGTGTCGCACCACCTAATACAGGTTTAGGCAATTGCTGGAAAACCGCGCCGATAATTGGGAATAAACCTAGCACCACTAACATACCCGCGGTCCACAACGCCACATAGCGAGAGGCCATACCGGTTAGCTGAATCACACCATTGTTTTGGCTGAATGTAGTATTTGGAAAGGTACACATAACCGCTGCGATCAGTGAGTTCACACCATCACCTAGTACACCATTTTTAATACGCTTAACGTAAACAGGACCTGTGATTGGCTCTTTCGATACCATAGAGGTCGCTGTTAAATCACCTGAGCTTTCAATGGCTGTGATCAAGTAAATCAGCGCCACAGGAATGAAGGCCGCCATATCAAACGACATGCCGTACTTGAACGGAATAGGCAAAGTGAAAATGCTCACACTGCTCAAACCCGAGAAATCCACCTTACCTAGGAAGATCGCGGCAACAAAACCCACCATCAAACCAAAGAAGATAGCACCACTGCGCAAGTAAATATTTTTAGATTGATTTAAAACAACAATCAAAGTCAGAACAGATAAACCCAAGCCAAGGTTAGCAAAACTACCAAAGTCAGCCGCTTTAAATCCACCAGCCAAATCAGTCATACCCACTTTAATCAGGTAGAAACCAATGGTGGTGATCACAATACCGGTAACCAAAGGATTAATGAAAAATTTAAGTTTGTGCAAAATGCGGCTCAAAAAGATTTCAACAAAGGCACCAAAAAAGCATATGCCGAAAATCAAACTCAAGATTTCATCAGGGCCGCCGCCTTTACCTTTTGCGATAAAGCCTGCTGCCAAAATAGAGCTTAAAAACGCAAAACTGGTGCCTTGCAAAGAAACCAAACCGGAACCGATTGGGCCAATTGTACGAGCTTGAATAAATGTACCCACACCGGATACCAATAATGCCATGCTGATTAAATAAGGAATTTCACTACCTAGACCCAGCACACCACCAATAATCAAAGTAGGTGTAATGATACCCACAAAGCTCGCCAACACATGTTGCAGCGCCGCCAATAAAGTGGGGGCAATAGGCGGCTTATCATTTAAGCCGTAAAGTAATTCACCTGAAGGTTGCATTCCGATCTCCAATTCAAAGTTTGCAATCAAACTATCATGCAAAAACATGACCAACTGGTCAAATTTATATAAATCGGGGGTTTGACGGGGATTTTGTCCGAAATCAACGAGAATTAATGCGCCATTTAAGGGCAAGCGCACTAAATCGACACACTCCATTGAGAAGCCTTGTAACACTTCGTGCAATCTGGTGTTTTCAAGAAGCAGTGGTATCATAGCCACCTTGGCAGATTAACACGCAAGTCACTGCCATGTTCCAAATTCATTTGGTGCATGACTGCGCGTTATTCGAGCATGCACTCTATTTTAGGAATACGACATGCAAGCCAACCAACCACTCTGGATTCAATCCCCTTTAGCCGCCTTCAGCGGACACGCCAGTCAACACGCTCACATTGCAAATGGCATCGTTATTGAAAACGGTATCATCACAGAATGTTTAGCCGCTGGTGAAACCCCGCAACACGAACACTACGCCATATTTGATGCACGCCAGCATGTGCTCATGCCGGGCCTTGTGAACACCCATCACCATTTTTATCAAACCCTGACACGGGCATGCCCACCAGCATTAAATAAAAAGTTATTTCCTTGGTTGCAAACCCTGTATCCCATTTGGGCAGGCTTAACCCCTGAGCAACACGCCTTAGCCACTGAACTGGCCATGGTGGAATTATTATTAAGCGGTTGCACCACAGTAAGCGATCATCATTATTTATTTCCACAGACCTTAACCCACGCCATTGATACGCAAGTGGAAACCGCGCGTAAATTAGGCATGCGCGCCACGTTCACTCGCGGCAGCATGAGCCTTGGACAAGATCAAGGGGGACTGCCACCCCAAGCGGTTGTGCAAGATGAGCAAGTCATCATGGATGACAGCGAGCGATTAATTAACTCGTATCATCAACAAGATGACCTCATTGAAATTGCATTGGCCCCGTGCTCTCCGTTTTCTGTCACCACAGATTTAATGAAAAGCAGCGCACAACTAGCTAAGCAATATGATGTGAATCTGCATACTCACTTAGCCGAAACCGAAGACGAAAATAATTTTTGCTTAAAAATGTTTGGCCAGCGCCCATTAGACTATTTAGAAAGCGTGGGCTGGATGCATGAGCGCACCTGGCTTGCCCACGGCATTCACTTTAACGATGACGAAGTAATTCGATTAGGCAAAGCAAAAGTCGGTATCACCCACTGTCCAAGTTCTAATATGGTGCTGGCTTCGGGTATTTGTCGTATCAATGAATTAAAAGCGGCAGGTGTACGCATGGGCTTAGGAGTAGATGGTAGTGCCAGTAATGACCACAGCAATTTGATGCAAGAAATTCGACAAGCGTTATTAATACAGCGTTTGCGTTACGAAGCCGATGAATTCACCCACTTTGATGCGTTAGAGCTGGCCACCAAAGGTTCCGCTCAAGTATTAAATCGTCATGATATTGGTGAGCTTGCGGCAGGTAAAAAAGCCGACATTGCGTTGTACAAATTGGACGAGCCGCGATTCTCTGGCAGTCACGACCCATTAGCCGCGCTGGTGCTGTGCGGTGCCTATAAAGCCGACGCCGTCATGATAGGCGGGCAATGGAAAGTAAAAGATGGGCAATGGCTCGGCGGTGACTTGCACCGGCTTATGGCTCAGCACACCCAAGCGGCCAAGCAACTCTTCACTGGCATATAGCCCACTAACGATATTTTACATGTAGCGGATCATAACTCTGGTAAAACTGCATTTACTATGGAATTTGACCTGAGTTATCCCTCTCATCCCATGACAAGAAATAAGGTAGAAGCCATAAACAGGTGAGCAAGGCTCACCTTTTTATTTTCTTCTGTACCCACACTACATAAAACCGCCTATCGTTTTCGCAGTTCAGTGACCACTTCTCCCCCTACCCCCCAGTTATCCGTAT
>JBFEWA010000348.1:0-3404 GCA_041546605.1 Bermanella sp. | reverse complement strand
TTAGGAATGATGTATTCGAGGTTTTCGTTTTCGGCCACTTCCGTGAGGATGTCACCTGAGTAACCCACACCTAAGCAGATTTTGTTTTCTTTAAGGTCATCTGTGTATTGAGTGGTGTGCAGGTAATTAATGTCTGCAATGGTTTCTTTTAGTAGCTGGCCTGCGGCTTCTAGTTCGGCTTTTGAACCTGTGTTCACAGAGTAACCAAGATATTTGAGTGCCGCGGCAAAAATCTCATCACGCTCGTTGACTAAGCCAATGCCACATTGGGCGAGTTTTTTGCGATAAGCCTTATCGAATAATAAACCCCAAGAGTGGTTAGTTGGGTCAATGCCTAATTTTTTAACGGCGTTTACGTTTAAGCCAATGCCTGTGGTGCCCCACATGTAAGGAATGGAGTATACATTCCCATTGTCTAACAATTCTAAACCTTGCATAACCACAGAGTTTAAACTGCTGAAGTTTTTGAAGCGTTTTTTATCAAGAGGAATGATGAGATCGTTTTCAGCCATGATGCGGATCATGGCTGAAGCCGGGAAGATCACATCGTATTTGTTGTTAGGGTTGAAGAACATTTCGGAGAATTCATCAACGCTGTTGAATTCGGCGTATTCGATTGTGACATTGTTGGCTTGCTCGAACTCTTTTATGACGTCTGGGTCGATGTATTCTCCCCAGTTGAGTACGCGTAATGTTTGCGGTGCACTGTGTGCGCTTGCTGCGAATAAGCAGGTCAATAGCATCAGGGATGCCAATATCCTTATTGGTTGCTTCATGTGAGTCTCAGTTAATGGTTTGAAGGTTGATCATCGAGTGTAAAAACTGCGCCACTTGAAAGTGGTCTTTTACGTGTGAAAAATAAAAAGAATTATCTTTGAGTTGAGGATGAAAAAGATATAACCCTTAGGGTATAGAAAGCGTTTTATTCACGGTTTTTTTGTGAGAAAAATCGAATGATTACTCTAAAAAACACCTAATAAAATAGAGCTTTTGCACTTATTTGTGGGTGAATGTCATATTGGTGCAAGATTGAAATGCACGAGCCTTCACAAGCGATTTGATTGAGTTTGTTTGGTGCAAGTGCGAATGAATAGATGACACATTATGGGGAGTTTTTGCTCTTAATAACCGGCAATGAATGGCATGCAGAGGTTACAAAAAATTGAGATTCCCTAAACAGGTGTTTGACGTGGGAAACTAAGCCGTCCTATATTGCAGCTAGGGTTGCAATGGAGGGGTCATGGAGCAAGATCAACTACAAGCGTACCATGTGATGGTATCGGGTAAGGTACAAGGTGTGTATTACCGCGCATCCACAGTTAAGAAGGCACAGACCCTAGGTTTGTGCGGTTGGGTGAGAAACCTAGAGGATGGGCGTGTGGAGATTTTGGCCCAAGGTCCGTTGCATGAGCTTAAGCAACTGCTGGCTTGGTGCGAAAAAGGCCCTATGTTGGCTAAAGTCAGTAAAGTGGAATGTGAGTTGGCGCAAGTTGACGCGAATATGGCGCAGTTTGAGGTCATGCGCTGACTTCTCTGAGCGGGCATAGCCTGTTAATCTAGCGGTATCATCCATAACCTAAAAATAATAATAATGAACTTCTCAGCTTTCTCCCATAAAACCCTATTAACAGTATTGATATTTGTTGGCTTAATTGGATGCAGTGCCATGCCTGGCACCATCGAAGGTAACGATTTAAGTCATTTAAGCTTGCGCGATAAACGCATGGCGGACAGCAAGGTGAAAGTGCTGCCGAGTCAGCCGGCTACCAGTAACTCATTGGGGACGGTGACGTCTAAACGTTGTCAGAGTACCGTGTTTAGTGAAACCCCAGAAGAGAAGACACTCTTGGTTGATATGAAAGCCGAAGCGTACCGCCTAGGTGCTAATGCCATTAGCGATGTGAAGATCGAACAGCAAGGGGCCATGGGGGATGGTTGCTGGAATGTATTCACGGCCACCGCCAATATGCTAGTGGTTGAATAACAAACTCTAAAACAAAAAAAGCCGATGATCATCGGCTTTTTTTGTGCCTGTCTAATTGGATTCGTAGCCTTTGGGAGCTTTGCCTTGCATGTAAAAAGCAAAGGCGAGTATCTCGGCTACCAGTCGGTACAGTTCGGGTGGGATGTTATCGCCCACATTCAAGGCGCTGAGCTGCTGTAATAGTTCAGGATTTTCATACACGGGAATGCCCGCCTCATAGGCCAGTGCCACTAATTCGGATGCGTGTTCGCCAAACTGACGTTCGCTGATGACAGGGGCTTCTCCACCATCATAAAACAGCGCTAATGCTTGCTCGATGTCTTCGTTACTCGCATAGGTACTCATAACGCCTCTATTTATGTGTGCACATCAATCAATGATTGTTGAATAGGTTGATGTAAGGGCTTGGGTTGGCCGTGCTTTGAACTTACCTGTTCTACGTTAAAGCCTGCTTTTTCCAGTTTGTGTTTGATCAAAGGAATATTGGTGTGTAGGCGTTTTAATTGTTCTGCTTCGCTGGCCCAGAGGGTTAGGGTCACTTGAGATTGTTTTAAGTAGCTTTCAATAGCAAATGCCTGAGGTGTGTCTTGGGCAAAGCGTAAAATCAGGTGCCAGCCGTTTACTTTTTCAGTGGCGGTGTTGGTTTCAGTTTGTTGCTGGCATTCAAGGTCGCACCAGTGTACGTGTTGCTGGTGCACATAGGGCAAGGATAATTGAAATTGTGTGATATCACTTTGACCTTGCCAAATGCGATTTTGAATTTGATCGTGGGTGACCTTGGTTAGACTTTGATTGATATTGAGCAGTTGCCGTAACAGCTGAAGTTCTTCTTTTGCTGCACCGTCTTTAGTTAAGCTGTTGAATAAATTCAGCAGGGTTTGCTGCAGTTGCGGTTGCACGCTGAGGTTTTTCGGCCAAACCGGTTGCTCGGTTGCTGTGTGGGTTTTGGGCAACATGAGTAACGTGAGCCACTGAGACAAGTCCTGAAAGGTTTTAATGCCACTGCTTTGAGTTTGAATACTCGACCAGTTGGGAATCACCTGATCTTTACGCTCATGAATATAGGATTTTAATGTCTCCATTAGTTGTTGCTGGCTTTGCAGTAGCCATGCTTTCTGGTCCAGTGACGTAGTAGCAGGTTGAGATGGTGGTGCCGTATTCTTTGTGGGCGTTGTGGTGTGTAATTGCAGCAGTGGGTTGTTACTAGGGGCAATCCCTTTTGTGAATGTCGATGTAGCTGATGCAGAGGTTGAAGCAGAAGGAGCCGTTGTTTGCGGTTGTGCAGCGGGCTTATCGGTAGGCGTCGGCACTGGCTTTTTAAACGTTTGCTGGAATTGCGCCACCCATTTCTGAATGTGTTGCTCTACCTGCTGTAAGCGCGGGCTGATTGAGGCTTCGCTATTTTGTGCAGTGGTTTGTT
>JBFEWA010000169.1:0-6835 GCA_041546605.1 Bermanella sp. | reverse complement strand
TTCAATAATACGTTCGGACACATCGGTGGCCATGGCTTTTTCTAAGCGCACATCCAATACATAAGCCTTTACGGTTAAGTGATAATAAAAGTCACGAGCAAATACGGGAAAGACCGTCGCTGTAATCGGTTTCTTTAAATAAACATAATGACTGCACTTAGCGGCATTCAGTGCCAAACTTTTTAACCGGGCGATGGGAATGCTCACTGGTAAATGCAATTCAATGGCCACCAATTCATTCAGCTCACCATTATTGGCATTGCTGATGGGCATTTTAAGAATGTCGGCGTTGGGAACCGTAATTACATTATCATCAAACGTGTGTAATTTGGTGGTGCTTAAATCTAGGCTAATGACTTCGCCATAATGTTCCCCCACTTTAACCATGTCGCCAATTTTAAAGCGCGGTGATACTGCCATCATGATACCTGCCACTAAATTACGTATAGCATCTTGAGAGGCTAAGCCTAATGCTAAACCTAGCGAGCCTAGTGAAGCGTAAATAATTGACTGTGGTGGTTGAATGATACCGATGACGATAAACAAAATGGCAATCAACCATAGGAGAATACGTAACACTGGATAGGTTTGTGATAGCTGAATGCGATACTTAGGGTTGTAATTAACCAAGGTATCGATAATCCAGCGGATACCATGCAGCAGAACCCAAGTGGACAGCAAGATCGCGCCAATTGAGAATAAAGTGGTGTAGGAGAATAGATCGATAAATTGCTGAAAAACGTTATTGTCCATGGCTCACCTAGTATAAATAGTTCATGGAAATCAAATGACGAATGATGACAGCAGAAATGATGAGTTTTAAGCTATAAGCATCAGTACTGTTCGGCTCTTCATTTTTATCCAATATTCCAATTACGCGTAAATGCTCAAGAAGCATTTTGCTTTCGTTGATATTGATGCGAAAAACTTCACTGTGCTCTTTTGCTGTGAATTGACCATGGGTTGAGATTTCTGCAAGAGTAAATAAGGCTTTTTGACTAAGCTTTTTCAGTGGCGTTGTATCAATTTCTTCCGCTGGCATGATCAAGATACTTTGTGGCTTAGTGCCATAGGTTAGGTTGTTTAAGCAGTAAAATAAGCCAAGTTCCACACAGCCTTTGCTGCGTTTTGCAATATGATTAATGGGGCTTTTCTCTGAGTGTAGTTTATCAGTGGCAATTCCATTAATGGTGTGGAAGCCTGCATAAGAAAATCGGCTAATCAACAGCTCCCTCATTTCTTGCTCGCTGAAGTTGGCCACATGATGCTGATGGGAAACCAGGTTTTCAAAACCATATCCGTAGCAGAGCCTGCGCCATGCTTGCTCTTCGCATGATAAAACCCAAAAGTGATGGCCGGCTGAAGCAATGATAATGGCACTAAAACAATCCATCACAGCTTGTGCATCGAGTGTGCGCGATACAATAAAATGTAAATTATCTAGAGCAATCACAGATGGGGGTAATACATTTAATTGGCTGATAAACCCATCCAATGTGTCGGCTTTTTCATGTATCCCTAGAGACTGGCTCAGCAGTGCGAATAGGTCAGTTTCAGTTTTAATACGTTTTTCTAATGATATGAGTGTGTATGTTTGTTGCTCTTGTTTCACTTCTTTTATGAAGGAGTTAAGTAAGGTAGATAGTCCTGTGCCTTTTTCGCCATGAATAACAAAGCTGATATTGCGTCCCTGCTGCCAAAGCTTGAAATGCTCCATCATACTCTCTAAGTCTTTGCGCTTGATGACACGGGAGTCTAAACCGTCTAGGGGGCCGTCATAAAAGGCACTTTTCAGATTGGCATCGAGAGATTGGTAAAAGTCCGATTGATAAAATCGACTGACTTGATCCAAGGGGACGGTTCGATTATCGTTTTTAGATAAGAAGCGTTGTTTGATGTAGCGCCAAGGTTGAGGCAACCAGTTAATCACATTAGGCATAGAATCGATCCTGTTGATAGCTTGAGTATGCCAGTGTGAGGCAGTGTTGTCTAAATTTGGCGCAGTGCCATACTAATTAAACAATAAGTAATGTAATTGGTAAGAACAAGACACAAATCTGATAGGCAAATGAGGTTTGAATGTCTATCGTTATCTTTTGAAGCTGTTTAATAAGGCAGTTATATGCACCAAGTGGAAACACTAAAATCAGTTTTGGATGCACTACCAGATCCTGCATTTGTACTATCGCGTAGTGGTCGTTACATGGCTATCTAAACAGGACTTTGCCATGCCGATGGCTTTTTGTTGGGTGAATAAAAGCTGCCAAGTGAAGGCAGGTGATCTCATTGATATGTGGGCGGCGGAGTCTGGTGAATCGTCACAACACATGACAGTTAATCTTTTGAATGTGGATGAACAGCTGGGTAATGCTTACGCTGTGATGGCGAATTTGATGTTGCCTTCGTTGTGGCAGCATGAAGCAATCCGCCGTTTACAGGTAGGCTTGGCGAAAGCATTGGCTCAATATTATGGATTAGACTTGCAAGATGTCTTTGTCACAACGCAAGTGATTGAATCCGGAAATGTGGTTGAGAATGGTAAGCCAATAACCTGGTGAAAATCATATAAAAAACCGCTTATGTTTTAGCATAAGCGGTTTTTTTGTGCGAAGGGTTTGGGGTTAAATTTTCGTTAACCAACCAAACTTGTCTTCGGCCTTGCCCCATTGAATGTCATTCAATGCTTGGCGCAGTTTTAAAGTGGTTTCACCGGCTTCACCGGAACCCACAGTAATTTCTTCACCATTGTGAATCAATGTACCCACAGGAGTAAGAACCGCTGCCGTGCCGGAAAGGGCCGCTTCGCTTCCAGGTTTTTGTGCGCGTTCGATCAGTTCGCTCACGGTGAAATCGCGTTCGGTTACCGTCATGCCCATGTCGCGAGCAATGGTCAGAATCGAATCACGGGTGATGCCGTGTAGGAATGAGCTGTCTAAACCTTTAGTGATGATCTCGTTGCCGTCGATCAAAATAAAGTTGGCGGCACCGGTTTCTTGTACGTCGCCATTGGGGCAGAACAAGACTTGGTCGGCGCTGCTGTGTTGACGAGCACGAGCGATTGGGCCTAGGGCGCTGGCGTAGTTACCACCACTTTTGATCATGCCCATGTGCGGCGCACAACGCATGCCGTTTTCTTCAAGTAACAAGCGTAATGGTTTTACACCGCCGGCGAAGTAATCACCTACTGGTGACAGCAATACGTATAACAGCGAGGTTTCAGATGAAACCGCCGCTTTACCAATGCTTGGCTCGGTGCCGATGTGCGTTGGGCGAATGTACATGGAACCCGGAGGTGCCGGTACTTCGTCTGCATACATGGCAACAATGTCTGTGATCATCTGGCTTAGTTGATCTTTGTTGATGGCAGGCAAAAACAATAAGTCAGTGCTTTGTGCCATACGCTGGATGTTGGCATCCATACGGAAAATGTTCACGCTGCCGTCTTCGTGTTTGAATGCTTTTAAGCCTTCAAAACAGGTGCTGGAGTAATGTAAGACGTGGGCACCCGGGTGAAACTCTAGCTTGTCAGAGGAAACAATGCTGGCATCGCTCCAAGCATTATTTTCATATTTCGCTAATGCCATTTTTGGCATGAAAACGGTTCCAAATGCGGCCATTTCTTTTCCTAACTCTGTTTCATGGCGGGCTTGCCCACCGGCTGTATTTTGCGGTTAACCCAAGGCTTAGCCAAAGGTTAAGAATTCATTATGTTCTGCCAAAGTGTTTTAACCGTGTCGATGTGGGGGGTTAACCCAGCTTGGTCGAGCTCATGGGGGTCCAGCAATAACTTTTGGTTCTGCAAGGCCCGACGGTGTGCCAATGAGCGGTAGGCGATATACGCCTGCTTGAGGGCTTCACTTTGCTTAGTGTCGATGATGTTTTGTGACGCTAAGGTTTCCAGCAGGCGGATGTTATCTGTCCATGCCAGCAGTTGCGGATGTTGTTCACAATGGGCCAGTACTAGGTACTGCACCAGAAACTCTATATCCACGATACCGCCAGCGTCTTGCTTCAGCTGGAACTGGGTTTTGCCCACACTTTGGGAGCCGAGATTATCGCGCATTTTATCGCGCATTTCTCGTACTTCTTGCTGTAGTTTGGCGGGATTTCTGTGTTTTGTGAGGATTTCACCGCGGATTTCACTGTATTTGTCCGCCAGTTGCGAGTTTCCGGCAATGACCCGGGCGCGGATAAGGGCTTGGTGCTCCCAGGTCCAGGCTTCATCTTGTTGGTATTTTTCAAATGCCTTCACCGAGGCTACGATCATGCCGCTGGCGCCGCTGGGGCGTAAGCGCATGTCGGCTTCATACAGTTGCCCTGCACGAGTGGTGGTGTTGAGGATGTGGATCAGGCGTTGCCCCATGCGGGTATAAAACACGCCGTTTTCCAGTTCGCGCTCACCCTTGGTGTATTTATTGGCGGTGCCGCTGTGGATAAACACCATGTCTAAGTCGGAGCCATAACTGAGTTCAATGCCCCCCAGTTTGCCGTAGCCTAAAATGAGAAATTCCGGTTCGGTCACGGCTTCGTTGTTTGCATTACTGGGGTAGCCGTATTTATCCACCATTTGCTCCCATGCTAACCACAGGGCGCGCTCCAATACGGTTTCGGCCAGCCAGGTTAGATGATCGCTCACCTTCATTAACGGCAACGCGCCGGTTATGTCACTGGCAGCGATTTGTAGTTTATGGGCGCTGGCGTAATGCCTTAGGGCGTCCATTTGTTCTTCTAAATCCAACGGGTCGATACGCAGCAGGCGTTGCTGTAAATCTTCTTCCATGCCCCGTTTGTCGGTGGGGTTATACAGGTGCGCTGGGTGCAATAGTTCATCGAGCAAGATGGGCGCTTCGCTGATGCTTTGGGCGATCCATGGGCTGGCCTCACATAAGCGCACCAGTTGTTGCATGGCTTGTGGGTTTTCGCTTAACAGCACAAGGTAGGCGGTGCGTCGAAGTATGGCCTCCAATAACGGCACCAAGCGCTCAAGAGTTTCTTGTGGCTGCTCACACTGCCATAAGGCTTTGAGCAGTAACGGCATGGCTTTGTCTAAACGCTGTTTGCCGATGGCCTGCATTTTGGTTTCGGCTAAATCCCGTAAGCGTTGCAAAGTCGCTTGTAAGGCCTGAGTGTTAATGGGGTCATCGCCCTGCTCATCGTCTGCATGTTGAAACCAGATGTTACGCCAAGGCTCGATATCGGTTTGTTCGGCATCGTCGTTTTCATCGGCTACGATATTTTTAAAGTGCAGGCTCACTTTGTCGCGATGCTGGTTTAAAGCTTCGCTGAGGGATTGCCAGTTTTCACAGCCCACATACGCAGCAATACGCGCTTGGTTTATTTCATCGTCAGGTAAGGTTTGGCTTTGTTCGTCATTAATGCCTTGAATGGCGTGTTCTGTATCGCGTAAGAATTCATACGCAGCCAATAAATCTTTGATGGCTTCAAAAGGCAGGTATTCGTTTTCCGTTAGGAATTGAAAAACCTTAAAAATATTGGGTTGCTGTAACTCGATCTCTTGGCCACCGCGAATCAATTGAAACGCTTGGGCGATGAATTCAATTTCGCGAATGCCGCCACTGCCTAGCTTTACGTTGTTAGAAAGATTGCGGCGTACGGTTTCTTGGCGAATACGGGATTTCATGTCGCGCAGCGATTCAAACGCACTGAAGTCCACATATTTACGGTAACTAAACGGACGCAGAATGTTCATAAGCTCATTGATATGGGCAGGCTCGCCGGTGACAGCACGGGCCTTGATCATGGCGTAGCGCTCCCAGTCACGGCCTTGATCGTGGTAGTAGTTTTCTAACGCATTAAAGTTCATGGCCAATGGGCCAGATTGCCCATATGGGCGTAAGCGCATGTCTACACGATACACAAAGCCATCTTGTGTCACCTTATCTAGGCTTTGAATCAATGCTTGGCCCAGCTTGGTGAAGTACTCTTGATTGGAAATACTTTTTTGTTCGCCTTGTGCCTGGGTATCACCACTTTCATTGAATGCAAAAATCAGATCGATGTCACTGGATAGGTTTAATTCTCCCGCCCCTTGTTTGCCCATGGCGATGACAATTAAAGATTGCGGTTCGCCACTGAGTTTGCCTGTGGGTTGGCCGTATCGTTGCTGTAGCTTTTTATCTAACCAAGCTAACGCGCAGCGAATGCTGGCGTCGGCTAATAAGGTTAATTCGCTGAGGGTTTGTTGCAGTTTGCCTAAACGGTTAATGTCGCGGTGTATTAAACGCAGTTGGTGTAAACGGCGAAAATCCCTGAGCACCTTATACAGTTGCCCATCTTCTTGGCAATCATTGGTCAGGGCTTGCAGTTGCTTTTCGATGTGCGCCACATTTAAAGGCGTATCAATGAAAGACGCGTCTAGCAGTGGCAGACACACATCTGGGAAGTGCTGGAAGCTATTAAATACATAATCACTTAAGGTTAAGGTTTTTAACCAAGCTTGATTTTGCAAGAGTGGGGCGTAAGCGGTGTTTTGAGCCGTGAAACTGGTTAAGTGCTCAAGTCGCTTTGCTGAGAAATCAGTCAAAGCAGGGGGCTGGTGTGACCACATATCCTTTCCTTCTACTAGCACGTAGGCCATGATCTGCTTTTGATTGTAGCGTTATTTTGTAACAGCGTCTTGGCTTGTTTGTGCTAGTTTCTAGCTTAAGTGACTGGGCATAGGACTTGAGCCCTAGGATTGAAATATGCCATAGTCCAGATCCACATTGATAAGACCCACTATGAAACTTGAACCGCTCAAAAAACTGTCACCTTTTTTACGGGACTCTACGGTCATGGGTTCTGATGCGCGCATCTTGCGTAAAATTAAGCGCAC
>JBFEWA010000142.1:0-7467 GCA_041546605.1 Bermanella sp. | reverse complement strand
GGCTTTTAAACCACCACTGGTGCTGTTCATGTTGTTTTGTCCAAGACGAGATCGGCTGCTTTGCTGAACTTGTCCACTGGTTGAAACATGCACATTCTTCTTTTGCTGTTTCGATGCACTCACCGAATTACGCAATGCATTCATTTGCTGAGAAAGAGCCGCAAGACTTTGCAAGCTGTTGTTCGCACCTTCTTTTGGCTTAGCGTCCTTTTTCACGTTTTGTGTTTTTTTCTCTTTCACTTCTGATGGCGGAGGTGGCGTTTCTACCACTTTAGGTGGATCCAAAATCACCTTGGTAACCACTTTTTCTTCCACTTCTTCATCTTCGAAAAAGTAAGGCGCCACAGACATCACAAACATGAAAGCAAATACAGGAATAACCGTTCGCTTTAATACACGCTTGAATTTTTCCTGCTGCTCTAATTGCTCATGCCAAGGTAAGACCATATCTAAAGCAAGATGGTCTAGAGGCGCACTTCCCATATTTTGATTATCTAATGCGGCAACACTCATGGTTGACCTCCACTAGCCATGGCACTGCCAATCACTTGATTCACCGCTAGGGCAATATCTCGGTAATTTTCTTGACTGCATGTGGCCATAACCGCTTTTAAGATCAAATACGGCACATCCTGGTCACCCATAATCGTGACAGAACGGCCATTCTTTTTCTCAAACTCGGTTAGCTCACCTTTTTCTTGTGCTTTTAATTTTAGTGTTTCTGCTAGGATGTCTATGGATTTACCTTTGGCTTTTTCAACCGTTGCAATATCCACAATGTTTTCATCACCAATACTCAAAAAGTCATCGCCTATGGTGATTAATAATTCATTTTGGAACGAGCCGGTCGCTTGAGAATCTGGCAACGTAATAAAGGTTGCCTTCTCGATTTCTTGACTATCACCACTATTCATTAATAGAAAGAATACCAAGATGGTAAAAATATCCATCAACGATACTAGGTTTAAGCCAGCTACCTTCTTTTGCTGCTCGCGTCGATCCAAAACGGTACCTTGAAATGCCATACCGCCTCCTACTTCTTGCTCGCGTCGCCAAGGGAAATCTGAGGAAACAATTCAACCTCGGCTAAGCTTGCAGCGACAACAGTTTGATACGATTTCACCGTATCCATTGTCGTAATCAATGTTTGGTAGTCCAAATCACTGGACGACAAAATAAGTGCATCTTTCTTATCACTCACCTTGTTTTTAATTTCTTTCAAAACCGCTGCTAGGGTTGAGAAATCCTGTTGCTTATTGTCCAGCAAAGGAATTTTCTTCACCAACGAGCCAGTTGGAAAAAAGACTTCGATACCGCTTTTTCGTACCACCACTTCTAACTGAGATTGCTCTAAAGATGTGGAAGCCGCACCACCTGATAATTCAGGCAGATTAATCTCCATCACCGTCACCTTGGTAAAGGTCATGCTCATTAGCAGAACCGGCACCAATACAATCATCAAGTTCATGAAGCTGGTTACATCAATATCAGCGTCATCTGTACCCTGGCGTTTTATTTTAAAACTCATGGTTCACCCTAAATACTTGGATTACTTATCCTTTGGCAAACCTGCCTGAATGGCACGATTCAATGTCATCACGTTTAAAAATTTCACACCGGCCATTTCAATACTGGCAATAATGGCATTGGTTTTGTTGGTCAGTAACGCATGGCTAATCAATAACGGAATCGCCGCAATCAGACCAAACGCTGTGGTATTCATGGCCACGGAAATAGATAACGATAGTAATTTAGATTTTTCAGCTGGGTCCGCATTGGCTACCGCGGTAAAGGCGGCAATCAGACCAATGATGGTACCCAACAGACCTAATAGCGTGGCCACGTTAGCCAACACAGCTAAATAACCGGTACGTTGCTCTAAACGCGGCACAGCTTCCATCATGCCTTCGCTCATAGCTTGTTCCACATCGGCACGCTGTTTGGTGACTCGCATCATGTCCAAACCACAACCAATCATACGCGACACAGGTGCGTCATTGTCACGGGTGAACAATGTCATCTTGTCGTGATCGTCTGTACGCAATAGCGGCAAGAAATCATCAAACGCTTTTAGGTTGCGGCTCTTTTCACCATTCAGGAAACGCCAGCGCTCCACTGTGATGGCCACACCAATAACGAGAACAAGGGCGATAGGGTAAATAAATAATCCCCCATCTTGGAAAAACTTGGCAATAGAAGTGAAAATGTCCATAGGTTTACCTGTGATAATACTATTCGTTTATATTTTTAATTATATGTAAGGCCTAACGGCCCTCTAAATTCATTTCGTCGTAAATACGCATGGAGCGCAGCATCACATCCCGATCCACGGTATCAATGCTTTGCTCGTACTTATCTTCCTCTTTACGATACAGTTTTTCTGTACTGCCTGGGCCCTGCCAAGACATAAAGTAACTCACCGCAGGTTGTTCTTTATCCCCAATAAACTGACTTTCAAGTTTGATGGGCTCTTCTGCCATAAGCGGCAAAGATAAACAGCCAACCAAGATGAAACTAAATATTCGCATCATGCCTTATCCCTCAACGCTGCTCATAAGGGTACTAGGATTCACCCCTTGTTTAGGATCAATAAAGCTTTTTTCAATCCCTGTACGACTTTGAATTTCGTTATACCAAGCAATGGCTTGCTTATTTTTATACCCGTTCAAAAATAAATACGCTTCGATATGCTGCTGGGCTTTTTTCGGCTGATTTAAATACAAATCATATAGTACCCCTAGATTTAAATGGGCCTCAGGACAGTCTTTCCAAATATTCAGCACCAACGCCAAAGTGTTTTGAGCCACATGAAACTCACCCATTAAGCGCTGGGTTTTCGCCAAAGCAATGTAAGCATTCACATTATCAGGTGTGATCTTAATGGCTTTTTGATAATACTCTTGTGCTTTATCCAGTTGCTTTTCTTCCATGGCAATATTACCAAGTAACACCCAAGGACCCGAAATTGACGGATCTTTCTTCGTGATCACACTCAGTTTTTGCTTGGCTGTTGCAAAGTCGTTTTTACGAATGGCTTTTTTCGCTTCAATAAATAATAAAACCGAGCCCTTATCGATTTTACTTTTGATTTCTAGATAAGGATTCATCATGGCCTCATAGGCCAAGGCTTTACCCTGATCATCATAAGACTGCTGTGGTAAAAACACTTGCGTGTCTTTTAGCTCCACTTTTTGCCCAGCCAACGGAATTTGCATTTTTTGTGAGCATGCTGCCAAAACAGACACGCTCAACATAACCAATAAAATCTTAACGAATTTCATCACCGTACCTCGCTAACTCTTCTTCTTTACCGAAACGCAGTGGCGACAAACGTTTCATGGCTAGGTAACTCTTTTCAATCCATTGGTTATAGTGGCCATCCCAGCCTAACTCGATGTTATTTTGATGAATATTACCAGCAAGATCCGCAAACGGTTGTGCTTGCTGCGCAATGATGTCTTTATACATGGCCAAATCTTGTGCGGATAACCCTTTTGGTGTCGGTGCCTGATTCAGCTCACGACTAAAGGTTTCATACAGATCCGCCATTTTATAACTGGACATGGTCACGAATTCTAAAATGCCGTATTCAGCGGCTTTTTCATAACGCACAGTGGCATCTTGCAAATAACCATTTTTCTTCGCCATGCTCTTATCAATAGGCAAGCGTAATGAGCGACGATTGAATTCCCAGGCAAAGTAATCACCGTATTTCGCATTGGCCCATGCCGCTAACCACTGACTACGCTCTGTACGATCAGCACCAGCATCTGCATCACCGGCAATCACACGACGCAACCAATACAGATGACGCGTTTTATCATTGGTTTTTTCATACAAGTCAGCTAGGTGGTAACGAGCTTCCATACGATTATCAAATGGCTTCTCATACTCATGGGCATATTCTTTATAGAAGTCGATGGCTTTTTCTAGCTTACCGATTTTCTCGAACAAACCCGCTGCAATAAACAATGCATCTTGACGCACCACAGGGTCTTTATCTTCTTTATATAAAGCCAAGTACGCCGTTGCGGCTTTTTGCCATTGCTCACTCTTCTCATAGGCAAAGGCTAACTTACGTGGAAACTCCGCCGCCAACTCATGCTTAGGAAAACGCGCTTGCAGCTCTTTCAACTCTTTGATAGCTGCTTTCCATTGTTTTTCTTGCAACATCAAAGAGGTGGCATCGAATTGAGCAATGACACGAATTTTTGAGTTAGGCGCAATACGCTTCACACTCAACAATTCTTTAATTGCTGCTTGAACTTGTGATGCCTGCTTAAACGCATCGGCTTTTTTATAGATGGATGCCGCAATTTGATTACTGATATCCATGTAATCCTGTGACGTGGTAGCCACCTTCATTTCATTCACTAATATGTGACGCTCAGTGGTGTAATGATTTTGCGCAAGCTGATACTGACCTTTTTGGAAATAAGAGTGGGCCAGAATGCCATGAGCCGTGCGTTTTAAGCTTGGATTCAATTGCTTATGCTGTTTGAGCAAACCATCGGCAACCGTAATGGCACGATCAAACTGGCTTAATGCAAACAATGCCTGTGCGGCATTGGTCAGCACAGCAATAGCACGCTCATCTTTATGATACACATTGGCAAAGCGCAACATGCTTTCAACCGATTGAGCCTGCCATTTAGCTTGCTCTTCTTCTGTGGCCTTTTGTTTCTTTAATACATCACTATGCTTTTGATAGGCAATTAAACTGGCATAAGCAGATTTATTACCCAACTTACTGCTCTTATCCACGTAAGCCACAGTGGCATAATCTTGCGCAGCAACATCAAACTGACCATTCTCAAAATGGGCATCCGCTTTCTTGTAGCGCAATTCAGCCACTTGCTTATCTGTGCTAAACGTAGAAATAAAACGTCCGTAATAATCCGTCGCTTTTAACAATGATGTTTGCGCAAGCTCAGGAAGGAAGTCTTCTTTGCTGGTCTTGGCCTTTTTCAACGCTTGCTGACCTTGGCTATGATAATGAGCCGCCAATTCCACATAGTACTGTTTTAGTTGAGTAGACACGCTTGGTTTTAGTGCTTCGTGTTCCGCTAAGTAATCCGATTGCGGCGCATATAGATCCACAAAGATTTCTTTTTCTGCCAATACCAATTTCGGAAAACCGCCTTTCATATACGCTGCGATTAGCTTGCCATGAAAATCACTGGCACGACGGTCCATTGGGTAAGTTTTGATGAACTCACGGTACGTGGCAGCACTGTCGTCATATCGAGTTTTTTCTAGATAAAACTCAGCCAATTCGCTATATAAACGCCAAATGTAAGGCTTGTCTTCTAAAAGAGCCACATCCGCAATGGCTTGTGCACCACCTAGATTCACTAAGGCCAAACTCATGCTGTGCAAGGCATCTTTCACTAGCGGTTTTTCTGTCACGCTTAATTGGCGACCATTCATTTCCGCTACCAATAAATCATTTAAAACAAACGCAAAATGATCAAGGGCTTTGTTATAACTGCCTTGTTTGTATAACGACCAAGCCAACATGTAATGGGCATTAAGTATTAGCTTTCCAGAATCCTGCACCGTGGTTTCACGATACGCTTTTTCTGCTTTGGCATACCAATCTCGGCTAAAGTAAATATCCCCTAAGCGAAAGTGCACTTCTGAAATTGCCGAAAAATACGGATGACGTTCAACTAAACGCTCCAGCATTTGACGTGCATTATTGGTTTGGCCTTCCATATCGTAAGCTTTGGCCAATTGATAAAGCACTTCGGCGTTATCTGGACTGTTTGGATATTTTTCTAAAATATCCACATAACTGGCGATGGCGTTACGATAATAGCCTTGCTTAGGCGGTGAGTTCACATCCGCTTGTTTGGCATCCCCTTCCAACATATTCACGCCAGCAATACGACGTTCGATTTGTTGTTTTAAGTATTCATCATCCACTAGATCAATGAGCTGTTCGTATTCGTTACGTACTTTCTCATGATCTAGGTTATTAAAATCCAGCGTAGCTTCGGTTTCGATGGCGTCTTCTTCTAGAGCCGCAATCGTACCTTGTGAGCTACATCCTGCTAACGCAATGGCCGTCGATAGGGCAACGAGTTTGAAACCTGTCTTCATTGTGTGATCAGACCTCCTCATGGTTGCTCTCCTGTATTTCGCATTCTGTCATCTTCTATGTTATTGAGCGTTCGATCATATAACCGAGCTTTACCGAGTCTCGCTTGAGCCCAGTAATAGCGCATACGCTCTTCATGATTATCGAGTTCTGCATTGACCACTACACGCATGACCTGTTCTAACTTATGGATTAATTGATCGGTCACGGCGAGTTTTTGTTTAATTCTTTTATGCAGTTTTTTGGCCCAGCGCACATTTTCTTCTGATTGGCGATAAGGCTCTTTAATGGATTTAATTTTTTCCAGTTTATCCTCTAAAAAGGTAAAACTTTCATCAGTGGCTTCTAATAAGGCGGTAAAACGCTCTTGTTCTTCTACATCTAATGTCATGGTGTGCAAACGCAAATCACTGATCTGGTTTTCCAGTGTTTCCTGTTGCGCACTTGCATCATCAATAAATTGGCCAATACCTTCACTGGTCAAGCCTTGTTGACGATATTGAATGATCAGCTGATGCTCTAATGCCTGACGGCCCCAATAATTTAAGTTATTCCGCAAAGCATATAAGTCACGCAGTTCTTTAATGACACTGTGAAATGGGTTACTGGACATCAACTCAATCAAGAATGGGGTCAACTTGTTGTAATCCAAACTGGGCTCAGAGCCATACCAATCGGTTTCATCCATCATGGCTTCTAAGTTGACCACGAACTCTTCTGGAATTCGCTGCCCAGCAATCACTTTGCGTGCCTTGGCAATGGAGTCCACACCGCCAGAAAAGGCTTTTTCAGCTAACAAATATTGTTTAAGCGCACTGCGGGTTGCCCCTTGTTGCTCATACAAATGGGCCAACAACACTTTGGCTTCTTGCACTTCGGCGATACTAATGGAGCGCTTATCCAAGGCTTTTAGCGCCGGAACCGCTTGCGAAAAACGCTTTAACTTAATGGCAGTCCAGCCGTAACTTAATAATGCGCGGTTGCTGTACAAGCCAGTGGTGCGAACGTTTTGTAGGTTTTCCCAAGCACCCAATAAGTTATTTTGTTCAATTTCAATATGGGCCAATGCCTGCTTTGCGCGATCCGCCAATACGGCAAATTCTTCTGCTTGATGCAGTTTTGCGTAATCCACCACTTTTTTAAGGTTGCGCTTACTGTCCACCAATTGACCATCACGCAATTGCGTCACAGCTAAGTTAAAGATTAAGTAAGGCTCATAAGCACTGTTTTTCGCCACCACAGAAATAGCTTGTTCTGCGGTTTTTAAGTGTTTGTTACGAATATTAATTAGGGTGGCTAGGTAATTAAATTCTTCGGCGATCTCCTGAGGTACATGCCCTTGAATGCGAGCCAGGTTGCGAGCC
>JBFEWA010000006.1:0-24078 GCA_041546605.1 Bermanella sp. | reverse complement strand
TGCATCAAGAAAAAAACCGCCATTGGCGGTTTTTTTATGTCTGTTGAGCTCAGGATTTATCTGGGTTTTTGCTTGTTGTCATATAACTGTCATATTTAAAAGTTAGCCTGCACACAATTTAAATCAGCAGGTTGATCAGTAATGACGATATTGCGTTATCTTTCTTTGATAGTCCTATTTTTTATTTCCCATTTTTCTTATGCCTCCGTGTCTGCTGAGCAAGATGCTCGCTGGTCGGAAGCATTGACCTCGATACAGGCTCAACCGAAAGCCTTCTCTGAATTAAACAGTAATGATTCTGTTGTGACGTTATTTTCTATTCATGGATCCAATACCGTAGGTGAAAGCTTGGCTCCTACTCTGGTGATGGATTATTTAAAAGCCAAAGGTATTAAAAACCTACGTGTGCAGTCTACTGGTCTTGAAAATGAAAAAGTGGTGAAAGGGGATTTAGTCAACGAAGGCAAAACCGTACAGGTGAGTATTGCTGCTCACGGTTCTAGCACAGGGTTTAAGCGTTTATTAAATGGGGATGCACAAATTTGGGCGTCTTCGCGCCCTGCAAAAATCAAAGAAATTGAAGCCGCTGCGGGTTTTACGGATTTACAATCTCCTGATTCAGAGCACGTATTAGGTATTGATGGTTTGGCCATTGTGGTGAATCCAAAAAATGGCATTGACCGTTTAAGCAAAGAACAGTTAGGACTGATTTATTCTGGCCAGGTGACGAATTGGTCTCAGGTGGGTGGGGCAAATCTTCCGGTTGCTTTGTATGCCCGTGATGAAAACTCTGGTACCTGGGATAGTTTTAAGAACATGGTGTTGGGTAAGCGCTTTGCATTAAGTGAATCTGCTCTGCGTTTTGAGTCCAGTGAAAATTTAGTGAATCATGTTTTAAATAATGAAGGCGGTATTGGTTTTATTGGTATGGCGTTTGTTGGCAAAAGTAAATTATTAGCCATTAGTGATGGCCCAACTCAAGCCTTTAAACCCACACAGTTAACTGTGGCCACAGAAGATTATGCTCTGTCTCGGCGTTTGTTTTTCTATACACGAAGTCAATCCAATAACCCTTATGTGAAAGAATTTTTACAGTTCGCACAGGGCATTAAGGGGCAAGCCATTGTACGTCAGCAAGGGTTTATTTCGCAGAATGTAGAATCCATGAATGTGGGATTGTCGGAAGATTTACCAGAAGATTATTTGAATATGGTAAAAGGCGCTAAGCGTTTGAGTGTGAATTTTCGCTTTCAAGAAGGCAGCGCCAAGTTAGATAACAAAGCACTAAAAGATATTCAACGCTTGGCTTATTTTATTCGCCAGCAAGGCATGTCCGCAGAGGTGCTATTGATTGGGTTTGGTGATAAGCGTAAAAATGAACAGCGTTCAAAATTACTTTCTAAGTTACGAGCCATGGCGGTTCGCAGAGAACTTGCGCGTTTAGGAATTTATCCTCAAGAAACCACAGGTTATGGTGATTTTAATCCGGTGGCGTCGTTTGAAGGGGCGTCACGCGTGAAGAATCGTCGCGTCGAAGTGTGGTTGCGCTAAGGCTGCTCTAATGTGGGGAGGCGCCAGATATACACGCTGACGCATACCCCTATCAATAATAAGGTTATTTGTCCCCATATATTAGGCACCACCAGCCAAGCAGACAGCGTCATGGTGGTGCCAATCATCATAATCGTGATGATCTTCGCCCGTTTGGGTAACCCTTCTCCGTTTAAGTAATGCAGTATGTAGCCTCCTAATTTAGGGTGCTCCACCAGCCATTGATAAAATCGAGGGCTAGAGCGCACAAAGCAGGCCGCTGCCAGAAGCAGAAATGGGGTGGTTGGCAGTAAAGGCAAAAAGATGCCCAGTACCCCTAAACAGACACTTAGCCAGCCTATGGCGATGAGTAGCCATGAGAGGAATTGAGGGCGCTTTTGTAAAGAATTATCCATGAGATCGATTGGTAGTAGTAATTTGGCTAAGAATATGGCAAAAATCTAACACTAGTTTCTGCAAAATACCAATACAGCTACTATTCTGGAAGTATTGATACGATAAAGGATGTCATTATGGCCAATGTTGAAGTATCGCAAGACGGATCAACCTCTGTCATTACAATAAAAGGTCGGTTCGACTTTAATATTCTGCAAGAATTCCGAGATGCTTATTCAGATAACAGTGCCGCGGAAGGCAAGTTTGTCATTGATCTGGCTCAAACGGAATATATAGACAGCTCCGCCTTGGGCATGCTTCTGAATATGAAGAATCACTTAGGTTGTGATGATCGCGTTATTGAAATCAAAAACTGCCCACCCAATTTGATGAAAATCTTTAGCATTGCGCATTTTGATCGAAAATTTAAGTTTCTTTAATTATGCAGATTTTAGTTGTCGATGATCAGGCGACCAACCGAGCAATTTTGGTATGGCTATTAGAAGATGATGGTCATGAGGTCATTGAAGCTAAAGATGGGTTGGAGGCTGTAAACCTGTTTCAGCAGCATCCCATTGATATTATTTTGATGGATGTGATGATGCCTGTGATGGATGGCCTACAAGCGGCTAAAAAGATTAAAGCCTTATCCGTTGATGGTAATCACGTTCCTATCATTTTTCTAACCGCATTGGATGACGACAAGGCTCTTAGCGAGTGTTTAGAGTCCGGTGGTGACGACTTTCTCTCCAAACCCTATAACGAAGCCGTATTGCGCGCGAAAATCCGCGCACACTTACGCATTCGTGAGTTAACCCAGCAAATCAGTGAAAACAATAAAGAGCTGACTCTTCATAACAGTCGTTGGGAGCGTGAAAAAAATATCGTTTCTCACATTTTTAATAAAGCCCTAGAGCATAACCTGAGTGATTGCAGTAATTTGCGTAGCCATATTGCTCCTGCGTCAACATTTAATGGCGATATATTACTATCGGCTCCTAGCCCCAGTGGTGGCTTGTATGTGTTTTTAGGGGACTTTACTGGTCATGGCTTAGGAGCATCCATAGGCACGTTACCCATTGCCAATAGTTTTGATCAGTTGGTTAAACGCCACTTGAGTGTGGGGGAAATGGCCAGTGAATTTAATGACATGTTGTTGGCGATGTTGCCAGATTACATGTTTTGTTGTGCCTCTTTATTGGAGCTTAACCATCTAGGGGACAGTGTGCAGTTATGGATGGGTGGTTTGCCGGATGCGTATATTCTTAATGCCGATGGCACAGTTAAAGAAGCCCTAAAGTCGCGTAATATGCCATTGGGTATTGAAAAAAGTATGGGGTTTAATAAAGGGTTTGAGGTGAAAAATTTAAACCCAGGTGAGCGAATTATTTTATTTACCGATGGCATCATCGAAGCAGAAAACCCAGAGGGTGAATTCTTTACGGAAGCGGGCATGCTTAAGGCCTTTACTCAAGGAACCAAAGATCCTATGCAAGCGTTATTGGGGCAGTTGGAGTGCTTTACTCAAGGGGCTGAACAGCATGATGATATCACCCTAGTTGAAGTGTGTTCCGGTAGAGTGAGTATTAATGGTAACGAGAATTTGCCTCAGGAGCAGTACCAAGGGGTGCTGTGGCAAATGTCATTTGATTTGGGTGTAGAGGATTTACAACGGGTTAATCCAGTGGATGAATTGATGTCTGTGCTGGGAGCGCAAACCTTATTAAGGCCAAACAAAGATATTATTGGTTTACTATTGGCAGAATTATTCAGTAATGCCCTGGAGCATGGCATTTTAGAATTGGCCTCTGAGCTAAAGCGAAGCGAAGAGGGTTTTATGCAATATTATGAACAACGCCAACAGCGTTTGCAGAATTTAAAAACTGGCTTTATGAAAATTCATTGCCAGTTAATGTTTGATGCTGAATCTGAATTGGTATTAAGAGTACGCTTTGAAGATTCAGGTAAGGGTTTTGATGTTGAAAAAATGATGGCTGGCGCCCATGAGGATTCATTTGGGCGGGGTGTGTCTTTGATCAATAGAGTGTGTAAGGCCACTGAGTATTTTAATAATGGCAGCACTGTGCAGGTGGATTTCCCAGTAAGCCGCACAGTGCAATTGGATGATTAGTTATCATCCCCATGATAGAGCAAGAATAAATCAATCACATTCTCTGGAATGCTGGCGCACACCTGAAGGCTCAAGTTTTCGTCTTCATCAATATCCGCAAACGCTTCATCGTCCGCATTTAAGCCTGACGCATACAAAATAGGGAACAGCAGCTCAGCGGCATTTTCCTCATGTTTTCCGTACCAAGCATCTTGTTGTTCAAGGCTTAGTAACATAAAGCCAACAGCCCAGTTTTCCAGTGGGGCGGCTTCTCCGTCTTCGTCTGCTTCGACGTTTAAATCACATGGCACAGGAAAGCTTTGGCCGGATTCCACTAATTCAATCACTTCTTTTTGCAATAGCTGAATCAGCTGAGTGATTTCTGTTTTTTGAGACGCTGAGTCAAATTCAGGTTCACCATTAAAAATCAGGGCTAATAGGGCATCTAAACTCAATGGTTGTGGGGTGACCGCATTGGCGGTTAATAGACCGTGCAAAGAAAAAAAGTCTAGCCCATCCGCTTGTTCGGCGTGATCTTCTAAGAATAGAGCTAAGGTTTCTAATTGATCTTCATTTAGTGCGGCGGCTGTGGTCATAGTATGGTCGCTTGTAATTAAGTCATGGACTGTTTTATGCTGCATTATAACAGACTTTAGCAGATAGAAATCCCATGCGTGGACCCAGAGTAACATTAGAACAATGGCGTACCTTACAAGCAGTGGTAGACCATGGTGGTTATGCCCAAGCTGCAGAGGCTTTGCATAAAAGCCAATCTTCCATCAGCTATACCGTGAGCAAGTTACAAGATCAGCTGGGAATGGAGTTATTGCATATCGAAGGGCGCAAAGCCGTGCTTACGCCTGCTGGTGAGGCCTTATTGCAGCGTTCTCGCCAGCTTATTGATCACGCCGTTGAAATCGAACAAGTGGCGGCCAGTTTAGAGCAGGGTTGGGAGGCGCAAGTGGCATTGGGCTTTGATGCCATCTTTCCTAAACCCATATTAATAAATGCGTTTAAGCGCTTTTTTCCTGAAAGCCGTGGCTGCAAAATGCTACTGCGTGAAGAAGTGCTCTCTGGTGCGGCAGAAGTTTTATTAGAGAAAAAAGTGGATCTCTCCATTACTCCTTGGGTGCCACCGGGTTTCATGGGGGAAAAACTCATGACCATTGATTTCATAGCAGTGGCACATCCCGATCATCCGTTGCATCAACTTGAGCGCAAAGTGACCAGCCAAGATTTAGGTCAGCATCTTCATGTGGTGATTAAGGATTCTGGCGTTAAGCAAAACCGCGATTCTGGCTGGTTAGGATCTGATCTGCGCTGGACGGTAACCAGCTTAGAAAGTGCTCGTCAGTTGGTATTGGAAGGGCTTGGCTTTTCTTGGATTCCTCTGCATGAGGCTTGTGGCTATATCGAAAGCGGCCAGTTGAAGCCATTAGAATTAGAAGAGGATTACCAAAAACTAGGCAGTTTATATTTGGTGTATGCCAATAAATCCATCGCGGGCCCTGCCACACACTTATTGGCGTCTTACATCAAAGAGTGCACTCAAGCCTACATGCACTCCCAACCTAGCTTAGATGAGCTCAAAGGGCTTATCACTCCCGGATCGGACTAATCGATCCAGTTTTTCTCTTCATTTAGCGTAATGAAAGGAATGGAAAACCAGTAATAAGCATTCACCTTGTTGGACGGGGCGGTACAGTTATAGCGACTGCGTCCCGCTGTCAGCTTGCCTTCAAACTGGGTTTCTATGGTAATAGCATCCCCTTGTTTTTGTGCTTTGGTTGGAATGGGCGAGCCTGCATAAAAACATTGGCTTTGTTGAAAGCGTACGCCATTGTCTTGGGCAGTTAATTTTAATGTAGGTGGCGCATCCATTACTGAACGAATTACGGCTTTAGGTTCAATGGAATCAACCGCAAAGGCCAATGAATTCAGCTTGGTGGTCAGGGTATTCACGTTGGCATAAATGCCTGAGGCTGGAAATCGAGGGAGTGCTTGTAAATCACTGCTGTAATGCACCGGGCCGGATTGTTGACCAAACGCAATATAGCCTGCTTTTTTTAATATGCTTTTTAAATCTTCATCAAATTCCCCATAAGGGTAGGCAAACAGGTTGGGTGCCGCATCTAACTCTTGTGTGAGTTTATTTTGGGCGCGTTCAATGTCTTGTGTAATCCGTTGTGTCCATTGCTCTTGAGTTTCCTCTGGCTTGCGCTGCAAAAGGTGCAAATGCTCCCAGCTGTGATTAGCAATGGTGACACCGTGTTTTGTCATTTCTCTAATTTGTTGCCACGACATGGTGCTGCCATGGCTATGTTCAATGGCTTTTGGGCTAATAAAAATAGTGAAGGGCCAAAGGCGTGATTTTAATAATGGATACGCATTCTCATAAATAGAGTCATAGCCATCATCGAATGTAATGGCTAAGGTTTTGTTAGGAAATGGTGTGCCAGATTGAATGTGCTCCATTACATAGCTCAATGGCTTTACATCAAACTTAAGATCTTCAATGAGTTGCAAATGCTTAGCAAAGTTTTCAGGTGTGATACTGGTTTGGCTTGGTGTGGAATCACTCACGTGATGATACTGCAGGATAATCGCTTGATTCAGCCTTGGATCGGACAACGTGTTGGCATTATTAGCGTATGCCCATGAGGTTAAGCTAACTAATGTTACTAAGCGGATGACGGATAATAATGTTGAAGACATTGCATGGCCTGATGTATTTCAATAAGAGTGTCGCCATCACCACCGCGATCAGGATGATGTTGCATGGCAAGGCGACGATACTGCTGCTTAATCTGTTTAAAGTCAACGGGCTCGCTGAGACCTAAGGTATTCAGTGCATTGATCTTTTGTTCATCGTTAAAGTAGTGTAGCCAAAATTGGTCCAGCAACTTGTTCACGTCGGCTTCTTGCGTTTGCGTTAAATGTTTTAAATCAAGATAAAAAAGACCCACCTCGTCAAATGCGGTCATGTCTTTTTCGCTTGAGCTGTTGGTTTCTAAGCCGGCTTGAACTGGGGTTGCTTTGATTTCTAATGATGAAATAGCCAGAGTGTAGCGTTTCTCAATGTGGGCTTTGATTTTAAGTCGGTACAGAGCATTAAATACGAGAAAGTGACTGCGAAATAATGACAGGGGGTGCGCTAAGCAGTTTTTAGGCAAAAGGTTTTGCGCTTGCAGGTGCTGAATGATGTCAAACTCTTTGCAAAGCGTATTTTCTAAAATATAGTCTTCAATTGCTTGGCTTAAATCAAAATGAAACATGGTACCTTCATTCAAAATGTCATGGCATAAGTGTAGTTGAATTCACGAGTTTGATTAAGGGTAAATATGGCGCACTTAAAAATCGATACGGCATCCTCTGAATTATCGGAGGTTTTAATGCACGGCCGCTATCAGCAAGAAACCGGCTGGGTTGCATGCGAAGCCCAAGGGGGCTCGGTATCATTTTTCAAACCGAATAAGCCTCGTCCATCCATATTTTATGTTTGGTTTAAAGCCATTCGTCCTATTAGCTTAACCGCCACATTCATGCCTGCCATGGCCACTTTGTTGCTATGCAGTGTGTTGGGATATCAATTGGATTATCAAGTGGCGGTGCCGGCCATTGTTGCCATGCTGTTGTTGCAGGTGAGTGTGAATTTATTAAATGATGTGGCAGATTATGTCCGTTTTATCGACCTGCCAGATACCCTAGGTGGTGGGGGCATGATTCAGCAAGGCTGGCTCACGGCTAAACAGGTATGGTTAGGGGCTTGGGGGAGTTTAGTTTTGGCTGCGGCGTTGGCCGTACCGGCCATGATCAAGGCGCCTGAATATGTTTTGGCCTGTGCTGTATTGTCTGGCTTAGGCGTCATTGGGTATTCGGGTAAACCGTTTCAGTTTAAATATCGAGCGCTGGGGGATGTGGCTGTGTTTTTACTGTGTGGCCCAGTGTTGACCTTTGGTGTGGCCATTGTGGCATTTGAGGCGATTACTTGGCAGGTGTGGGTATTGGGTGTGTTTTTTGGTTTGTTATCTTGCACCATTCTAAATGGCAATAATCTTAACGATATTAAAGTGGATCGTGCGCGTAATGCGAAAACCTTAGCGGGTGTATTGGGTTTTGCCCGAGCTCGTTGGTTACAAGTTTTCTATTACGTTGGAGCATTATCAGTATTAATGGTTTTGGTTTGGGATATAAGTGCTTGGCTGCTATTGGTTGTGTTGGGTGTGGGAATGATAGTGACTCAAATACGCAATCTATTTGCAGCAAGTGAATGCGATGATGAGCGGCTTGCTGAACTGCGTTTTGATGCGGCAAAAACCCATTTATTAATGAGTTTATTATTATGTATTGCGTTGGTTGTGGTGTTAGTCTTGCCATAAATACAGGTTAGAGTGTCTGCGTGAAAACAAAACTCATCACACAACAAGGCTATGCGGCGCTTAAAGCGGAGTTAGACCATCTATGGCGTGTTTATCGTCCTGAAATCACGCAAAAAGTCACCTGGGCTGCAAGCTTGGGTGATCGTTCCGAAAATGCCGATTACAAAGAAAATAAACGTATTCTTCGTCAAATTGATAGTCGCGTGCGCTACCTAAGTAAATGCATCGAAACCTTGCAGGTTGTGCCATATTCTCCTCAACAGGAAGGGAAGGTGTACTTTGGTGCGTATGTGGAGATTGAGAACGACGCAGGCGAAACCAAATCCTTTCGTATTGTTGGCCCTGAAGAAATCTACGGCGATACTCCAAACATTTCCATTGATAGCCCTATGGCGAGAGCCTTGTTAGGCAAAGAAGTGGATGAAGAAGTTCAGGTGAACACCCCGACAGGTCTTCAAGTCTGGTATGTGAACGCCATCAAATACCAAGAATAGCGCCTCGTTTAGATAATCCTTTAAATAGCACCTCTGTCAGTTTGATCTAGACTTAGAGTGTTTACCGAGGGATGTTGTATGCGTTTAATGGCTTTGATATGCACGTTACTTGTGAGTCAGCTGATTCTTGCAAAAGGTGAAAGCGAGACCATCAATGATGTTTATAAACTCAGTCCGCAGATTTATGACGTCAAAGGCATGGGTAATTGGAAAAAAGGCAGTCGAGCAGGGCAGGTGCGTTTGGTGATTACTCGTACCCATAAACAAGATGAAGTGTTTTTACAGTGGGTGCAGTGGAATGAAAAAGGCCCAGAACTAATTAAAAGCACCATCGCCATTAAAGAAATTCAACAACAGGGCCGTTTCAAAGTGGATTTCATTCGCCGCGAAACCATAGGCCATAGTCGCCAAATTGTTTTAGGCTTAGAAAACCTACACGATAAATCTTCCTCAAGAGCCGTCATTCAAGTGGAAGATTTAGGTGTTTACCGCTGTGAAATTGAATGATCCCTCACTGAGCTGGCAGCCATTACGGCTTATCCAGCTCCGTCATGATGTTGATGGCATCAATTAAATTGGCGGGTTTTAATCTTGGGGGCATTTGCGCGAATTCTCCCACCCCTTCAATCACTTGTGCATCCGCGTGCTCGTAGGCTTCTTTTTCTGCGCTGCGATCAATGGCTAGGCTTTCAAAATCAAATAATTGCGTATCCGCCAGTTGCGACGGGGCAATGTTTTGCAGTGCATTGAAAACTTGTTGTACACGTCCAGGGCTGTCTTTTTCCCATTGAGCGAGCATGGCTTTAATGTTTTGGCGCTGTAAGTTTTCTTGGCTGCCACATAAGTTACAAGGAATGATGGGGTAGTTTTTTGCTTGAGCAAATTCGCTGATGTCGCTTTCTTTGCAGTAGGCTAATGGGCGAATCACGATATTGCGTTTATCGTCACTTAACAGTTTTGGCGGCATGGCAGCAAAACGAGCACCGTGGAATAGATTTAAAAACAAAGTCTCTACAATATCATCTCTGTGGTGACCCAGGGCCACCTTGGTGCAGCCAATGTCTTCTGCAAAGCTATACAAGGTGCCACGGCGCAGGCGAGAACATAAGCCACAGGTGGTGCGACCTTCTGGGACTTTTTCTTTAACAACCGAGTAGGTGTCGCGATTCACGATGTAGTACTCGATGCCTAGGGTATCGAGATAGCTGGGCAGGATGTGTTCTGGAAAGCCAGGTTGCTTTTGGTCAAGATTCACTGCCACCAACTCAAATTGAACCGGGGCGCTCTTTTGTAGGCTGATCAGAATATCTAATAGGGTGTAGCTGTCTTTACCGCCAGACAGACACACCATGATGCGGTCGCCTTCTTCGATCATATTAAAATCGGCAATGGCGCGGCCCACTTCACGACGTAAGCGTTTTTGCAGCTTGTTAAACTCTGTTTTCTGCTTTTTGTCAGACTCGGGTGCTGTTTGCGCACTGGCATCGACGAATTGGACCATGATACAACCTATAACCTGCTTAGGGCGCGGATTTTAGCCTAAATCATGGGGCCTTGCCTATGCAAAATGGGTGTAACATTGTGACATTTGGTGTGGGCTTAGGCGGCTAAATGGTTCGCCAGCTTAAGTGTCTGGTAACGATCAATAAAGGCATCCACACTGGCTTGTGGGCGACTGTGGAAGTGTCTGTGCCAATATTTGGCCATGCCTGGCACATCTTGAGCGTCGGGTAGGGGTTTGCCTTTGCGCGCATACAGCAGCCAAGCAATGGCGGTGGCGTAACGCAAGTTGGTGGTGAGTTCAGAATGAGGGTTGGCCAAAAACTCGTGCTGACTGGCTAAACCGCGCACCTTGCTGGCGAGATCGGGGGATTTGGCCAGATATTGATCCCACAGTGATTGGTGGCTGCGCGGAGTAATGTGATAGACACCTAATCCACGGCCTTGTTGTTGCTTTAGCTCATAGCCCATGGCCGATTCGACAGCGGCCGTTCCCACAAGAAGTGTCTCAGCAGCCAGAGAATACTGGCCTAAATACTCCAAAGTTGGGCGAATAACCAAGTGCCTTAGTTCGTCAGGGCACAATCCCATGGTTTGTCCTTGTATCCAGAATGATTAACACGATGAAAGCATCGAATGTAGTTAAACCCTAGATGTTAATGCACAAAAAGCAAAAAATAACTTGCAATTTATTTTTTGCTTTTTGTTCAAGGACTTAGTTGGAGTGTTGCTGGCAGCTAGGTTGATTCTCTGAATAACCTGCCAATGCGTTTAACTCGGGAAGATTCAGCAAGGAAATTTCTTTGCTTTGAATGGAGATGAGCTCTTGTTTTTGAAAGCGAGTCAAAATACGGCTAACAGTTTCAACCGCAAGACCGAGATAGTTACTGATGTCCACTCGTGACATGGCTAGGCGAAATGCCTTAGCTGAAAAGCCGCGACGCTCGAAACGGCTGCTTAAATCCAATAGGAAGTACGCCATACGCTCGTCTGCGCTCTTTTTAGAAAGTTGCAGCATCATTTGCTGATCTTGACGAATTTCACCACTCATATTGCGCATGATTTGCTTGCGCAAGCCTGGAATTTCATCGCACATGGCTTCTAGCTGTTCCAACGGCAGCTCACACACAGTGGTGGTTTCGAGTGCTTTAGCCGATAAAGGATAAGTCTCTTGAGAATAACCAGATAGGCCCACTAATTCACTGGCAAGATGGAAGCCGGTGATTTGTTCTTCGCCACTGACGGCTACTGTGTAAGTTTTAATGGCACCGGTACGAATAGCGAAAACGGCGTTGAAGACATCCCCTTGTTTAAACAGCAGCTCCCCTTTCTGGATAGGGCGACCACGCTTAATCATTTTGTCCAGGGTATCCAAGTCGTCTTTTTCTAAGGCAATAGGAAGACACAACGAACTTAAACTGCAGGTGCTGCAGTGAGTTTGAGCATTTTTAGAACTGGCTAAAAATGGAATTGGCTGAATGTCCTTAGACATGGATATCTCCTAGCAACCATGCGCATGGTGTTCGATGCGCAAGGGTAATATAAGCGGTGAATACTGATAAATACTCAGTTTTATGTCAAGTCATGCAATTCATCATGCCACCCAAGGGGCAACGGCGGTCCATAGCCCAAATGCAATAATGCAACCTGCCAATATTATACGCACAAGCCAATGGCGTTTAAATTGATTTAATTGAGTGGTAAAGGCCGCCACACTTAAAAGAGCGGGTAAATTCCCCAAACCAAAGACCATCATTAAGGTGCTGCTTTGTAATGGGTCGGCTGATACCAATGCCCAACTTAATGTGCTGTAAACCAAGCCACATGGCAGTAAGCCCCAGATTAATCCTAATTGGATGGATTGTGCAAATGTACGGGTAGGCAATACATGCTTAGTAAGGGGTTGTACCCATTTCCACAAATGGGTTCCCAGTTTTTCCAGCCAAATGAGGGCGGACGTGGTCCCTAATACATACAGGCCCATGAGAATCAGTAAGGTACCGGATAGGGTGCGCAGGATTAACCCAGCCCATTCGTGAGTAGAGGCAAGCCACAGTCCAATGAAGCCCGCTATCAGACCAATAAGCCCGTAAGTGGTGATACGGCCTAGGTGGTAGCCCAATTGCAATGTAATGGGTCTTGGGTGTTGTGTATTCAGGGCCAGTGCGCCGACGATGCCACCACACATGCCCATGCAGTGAATGCTACCAAAAAGCCCCAATAAAAAGGCGGTTAGATAGGATAGGGGCTCAATCATGACTGGGTGTCTTTGTTCTCGCGGATATCGTCTTGTGCTGGGGTATCTTTAGGCTCTTCGATGTCGTCATCGAATAAAATGCGGTGTGCTGGGCTATCCAAGTCATCAAATTGACCGCCTTTGTTTGCCCAAAAAAAGATGGCCACGCCAGCAGCAATAAACAGTAATGTCACTGGCACAGTAATAAAAATAATATCCATCAAAACCTCGGTTATTTAGGCAGCTTGCTTAAGCGCAGGGCATTAAATACCACCACCAGTGAACTGGCGGACATGCCAATGGCGGCCATGTAAGGAGGAATCATGCCAAAGGCTGCCAATGGTAAGACACTGCTATTGTACAGCAATGCCCAAAATAAATTCTGTTTGATGATGCGCGCGGTTTTACGCGCTTGTTTGACCAGTTGTGGCAAGCGAGTCAGTTGGTTGCTAATCAAAATGACATCCGCATGGGTTTTGGCAAGATCACTGGCGCTGCCGATGGCGATAGAGACAGGGGCTTGTGCCAATACAGGCACGTCATTGATGCCGTCTCCTACCATGATGGATAAGGCCTCTGCCGGTTGGCTTGCCAAGTGCTCCAGTTTGCCCTGTGGGCTCACACCGCCTTTAAATGTGTGGATGTTTAAGCTCTTAGCCACTTGGGCCACATGCACGCTCTGGTCGCCACTGAGCATCTCTGTTTCAAGGCCCAGATCATGTAATTGCTGTACTGTGCTGGCGGCTTGAGGGCGAATCTCATCACTAAGTAAAAACCAAGCAATCACTTGCGTGTCTTGAGCCAGCGCAATCCAGTGGCGATCATCCGGTGGGGTTAATTGTGGATCAATAAATTGAGCGGTACCAATTTTATAGAGTTTGCCTTCAATATTGCCGCTGACACCACAGCCAGGGTGGTTTTGCATATTATCAACCGCAAGGGTTTCCTCTTGCTGAAATGCGTGAGCAATAGGGTGCTGGCTGTATTGCTCTAAACTGGCTGCCAGCACTTGAGGCGTGATATCAGTTGGGGTGACCACCTGGGTTTCTTCAATGGTCAGCTGTCCTAGGGTTAAGGTGCCGGTTTTATCAAAAATAATGCGGCGACTTTTTCTTAGGGTTTCTAATACATGCCCTCGGGTAATTAACACGCCATTATTTCTTAAGGCCGTGGTGGCTGCGGTCAGCGCCGTTGGTGTCGCCAGAGAAAGGGCGCAAGGGCAGGTGGCCACTAATACGGATAACGTAATCCAAAAGGCGCGATCACTGTCAATGAACCACCAAGCACTGAACACCACAACAGACATGATGAGCACACCTGCCACAAAGTACTGAGCTAGGATGTCCGCTAATTGCGCGATGCGTGGTTTATCCTGGGAGGCGCGATCCAATAAAGACATGATGGTGGACAGTTGCGTGTCTTTACCTAAAGCGGTAACGCGAATATCAATAGGGTTCTCTACATTCAAGCTGCCTGCAATAACAGGGCTGCCTTCATGCTTGCTCACAGGGATGAATTCACCTGTGATGATGGACTCATCGACGCTGGACTGGCCTTTCACAATGTCACCGTCCGCGGCGATGGTGCTGCCGGGTAGGATACGAATGCAATCACCCACTTGAATTTGCGTGACAGGCAATAACGCTTCTTCGCCGTCAGGTAGAATTTTTACGCAGGCTCTTGGCATGAGGTTGTGAAGTTCATTGCCAGCCTCTCCATTGCGCAAACGGGCGCGGGCCTCCAAGAAACGGCCCACCAACAAAAAGAACGTGAACATACAGACACTATCAAAATACACTTCATCCCCATGGGTGAAGGTGGAGTACACACTGGCTAAATAAGCCCCGCCAATGGCAATGGAAACCGGCACATCCATGGTGAGGTGGCGAGTTTTCAGGTCGCGCCAAAACGCTTTAAAGAAGGGGCGAGCACTGTACAAAATGACCGGTGTGGTGATGGCTAGTCCGGCAAAACGGAAATAGGTCTCGTACTGTAATAAAATACCGCTCCAAGCACCGACATACAGCGGCACCGCAAACATCATGGCCTGCATGGAACCGAGCGCTGCGAGTACCAAGCGCTGAATGGATTGCTTTTGTTCGGCTTGTAGCTGCTGTTGGGCGGCATCCGGAGTGTAGGGTTGTGCTTTGAAACCGATGGCGTAAATGCGAGAAATGATGCCGCTTAATGGGCAGGCATCTTGTTGCCATGTGAGGTACAGCTTGTGCTGACTTAAATTTAACTGTGCCGATACAACACCGGGCAGTTTTTGCAGTTGTTTTTCGATTAACCATGCACAAGCGGCGCAGGTGATGCCTTCAATCATCAGGATGGTTTCAAATTGCCCTGCATTTTCGTGGGCAATTTCATTGAGAACGTCTGGATTGTCGAATAACACCAGCTCTTGCTGCACTTGTGCAGGAAGCGTGTCCAAGGTGAAATCAGGAGTGGTGTTTTTGTCCGAACGATACTGATAAAAACTTTCGCTACCACTGGCCACAATGGCATTGGCTACCGTTTGACAGCCAATACAGCACATGGGGCGGGATGCCCCTAAAATCGTAGCATTGAGCTCAACTCCTGCTGGAATATCTTGCCCACAGTGGAAGCAATCGTTCATAAATTAGATGGCGGTAGGAATGCCATTTTTTACTTGGATATCTTTACGGATACGCCATTGTTGTTCTGCACATTCAAGCAGTAAGTAATAGCGGCCATCTTCAAGCGCTTCGATAAAACCAATGTAGGATTTATCTTGTTTTAATTGAAGATGAGATTCGCGGTCTTTCTCTGGGATAGTTGGATGACCTAAAGACATTTTTAACGTTAAAGGTGGCGCCAAGCGAGAATTCATCAACGTCATGTGCATCTCATTGTTGTTAACGAGCATTTCTAGACGAATATCCATTTCTTTGGCTTTTTTGTCCCACTGCAATTCGGAGTTATAAGCTAAACCGTCTTTGTAGTAATTATCACGCACCAAGGTGTCTTTATTTTGTACAGCTGTGGTGATGAAAAATATACCAACCAGAACAGACGATAAGGGAATGCCTATGAGCATCCAAACATAAGGTTCTTTAAACCAAGGGCGTTGTGCGTCAGTCATGTGATTACTACTATGCAGATAAAATTGGGCGCCAGTGTATCACTACACGGGCGCCGAAAAAATGAATAGTTAACGCTCTTTTGAGCGGATGGGCTTATCGGCCAGCGGGACCAATAAAGCGGCTTTCTTCACTCACTTCTAAGCCATCGTCCCTTTGAGCAATAAACATAATATCCGTGCGTGATTTTTTAAGATCCCAAGGCACGGCCTTGATGTTTAAGGGTAGTGATCCAACCTCACCAGGCATCAAGCGAATACTGGTCTTACCGCTTAATTCAGCACCGTCTAAGCCTTCAATGCGAACGGTAAAGGTGTGCTCGTCATTGGACATGTTCATGATCTTAGCAAAGTAGCTATTTTGCAGACGGCCATCGCTGCTGTTGGTGTATAGGGCGCCACGATCTCGGGCTACATCAATTTCAGCAGGGTCGCGATCAAAGATACTGTAGACAAAGATACCCATCATAAGGATTAAAGCAGTGGCGTAGCCCACTAACTTAGGACGGATAATGTGTACTTTATTCCCTTTTAACGCATGCTCGTTGGTGTAACGAATCAAGCCTTTAGGGTAATTCATTTTTTCCATGATCTCGTCACATGCATCAATACACAAAGCGCAACTGATGCACTGATACTGCAAACCGTCACGAATATCGATGCCGGTTGGGCAAACTTGTACGCACATGCTGCAATCCACGCAGTCGCCGATATTTGCCTCAACTGGGTCGACACCTTTTTTACGGGTACCACGGCCGCTACCGCGCTCTCCGCGACGTTCATCATAGGAAACGATCAGGGTGTCTTGGTCGAACATAACGGCTTGGAAGCGGGCGTATGGGCACATATGCGTACAGACCATTTCACGCAGCCAACCCGCATTACCATAGGTGGCTAGGGTGAAAAACAGCAACCAAAAGCTGGCCCAGTGGTCTTGAATGCTAAAAGTAACGAGATCTGGCACTAATTCACGAATAGGGTAGAAATAACCCACAAACGCGATACCAGTGGCCACAGAAATCACTAACCAAATGCTGTGCTTGGTGGCTTTTTTAGCAATTTTAGAACCCGAAAGTGGAGCCTTATCCAGCTTCATGCGCTGATTGCGGTTGCCTTCGATTTTCTCTTCCACCCACATGAAAATGAACGTCCACACGGTTTGCGGGCAGGTGTAGCCGCACCAAATACGACCCGCTAGGGTGGTAATGGTGAATAGGCCGAATGCACAAATGATTAACAACCAAGATAATAAGATGAAATCTTGAGGCCAAAAGGTCAGACCCCAAATATGGAATTGACGACTAGGTAGGTCAAACCAAACCGCCTGTGCGCCATTAATGTTGATCCAAGGGGTGATAAAGTAGGCCAGCATCAAACCCCATAGGGAAAAGGTTCTTAGCTTATTAAAAAAGCCGTTGATGGCACGTACGTAGAGTTTTCCGTTGACCTTAGCTGAGACGCCTTCGTACTTCTCATGGATATTAACGGGAGTGACATCTTTGACTGGGATTTCTTCACTCATACAGACCACCTTAGATTGTAAGAAGTGTCACACCAAACATTATTATGTTGTTATCGTTTAGAGGCGGATATCAATGGCGAAAATGTGGGGCCATCATTTTTTAAGTGCCTAGACGAACTTCTGTAAAATGAATTTGACTCTAGTTTAAAACATTAGGTGTTACTAATAAAAACAAAAAAAGCGGCATATAGCCGCTTTTTTCGAGTTTATTGAGCTAGCTCAATTACTCTTGGTCTTGAGATAAAGAGTAAACGTAAGCAGATACTACGTGAACTTTATCTTCGCCAAGGATTTCTTTCCAAGCTGGCATCACACCGGCACGACCGTGACGAATAGTGAATTCGATTTTCGCTTCGCTACCGCCGTACAACCAGATGTTGTCGGTAAGGTTAGGCGCACCAACTGCTTGTAGGCCGGCACCGTCAGCACCGTGACAAGCCGCACAGGCTTGAGCGAATAGGGCTTTACCTTTAGTTGCATCGCCAGAACCTTCACGACCAGATAGAGACAGTACGTGTGCGGTAATGTCTTTACGTTGCTCGTCAGTCATGTCTGGTTTCAAACCGTTGGCAGGCATAGCGCCGTTACGACCAGCAAGAATAGTGTGCTTGATCGCAGCAGGAGAGCCGCCATACAACCAATCATTATCTGTTAGGTTAGGGAAGCCTTCAGAGCCAGAAGCAGTTGGGCCGTGGCACACTGCACAGTTAGACGCAAAGATGCGCTGACCTGTAGCTAATGCTTCTTCGTTAGTCGCCAACTCTTCGATAGACATAGCAGTTAGCTTGTCATAGTAAGGCTTGTATTGAGCTTCTGCTTTCGCTACTTCGTTTTCCCATTGACCGTAAGAACTCCAGTCAGAGAAACCTTTCCAGCCACCTACACCATAAATAAGGATGTAGCCGAAACCGAAGTAGATAGTGGACCAGAAGAAGTAGTTCCACCACTTAGGAAGTGGGTTGTCTAGCTCTTCGATACCGTCATAAGAGTGACCTGTAGTTTGGTCTGTCTCTTCATCAAACTTTTGGCTTTTCTTAGTTAGGATAAGCAAAGCTGCGCAACCCAACATAGAGCCGATAACGATGGCACTTACCCAGAAGTGCCAAAAAGTGCTTAATTCAGTCATTTTTTTCTCTCTCCGCGTCTGCTGTACGTTGCGCGATCTGTTCGTCTTTAAAAATCATATCGCCATCATCTTCGAAGCGCTTCTTACGTGAAGAGCTGTAAGCCCACGCGATGATGCTTAAAAAAGCGATTAAAGCGAATACGGTACCTAGACCGCGAACGTCATTAATGTCCATAACTCTACCGTTTTTGGGTTAACACTGTGCCTAGTTGCTGAAGGTACTTCACTAGGGCATCAATTTCACGAACGCCGTCAGCTGCATCTTTTGCACCAGCAATTTGTTCGTCAGTGTAAGGTACGCCAACTGTGCGCAGAGCTTCCATTTTCTTCGGAGTGTAACGACCATCTATTTTTTGCTCGAACAACCAAGGGAAGGCCGGCATGTTAGAAGACGGTACAACGTCACGAGGGTTGTATAAGTGAGCGCGGTGCCAGTCATCAGAGTAACGTTGACCTACACGGGCCAAATCTGGACCAGTACGCTTAGAACCCCATAGGAATGGGTGCTCATATACATGTTCGCCAGCAAGAGAGTAGTGACCATAGCGCTCAGTTTCAGCACGGAATGGACGAATCATCTGCGTATGGCAAACGTTACAACCTTCACGGATGTAGATATCACGGCCCTCAAGTTCAACCGCATCTAGAGGCTCAAGGCCTTCGATTGGTTGAGTGGTCTCTTTAAGAGAAAATAGAGGGATAATTTCTGCTAATGCACCCCAGCTGATCGCGATGACAATCATCACAATCATTAAAGGGAGGTTCTTTTCAATAACTTCGTGTTTCATTCTTATCCTCACTCTTAAGCTTGAGCTAACTTAGCTTGTTCATCGGCGCTGGCACCACGTACAGTTTTGTACGTGTTGTAAGCCATAATCAGCATGCCTAGTAGGAAGATTGCACCACCTAGAGCACGTACAAAGTAGCCAGGATAAGAAGCTTCTAGGGACTCAACAAAGCTGTAAGTCAAGGTGCCGTCAGTGTTAACCGCACGCCACATTAGACCTTGCATGATACCGTTAACCCACATAGCAACGATGTATAGAACCGTACCAATTGTCGCTAACCAGAAGTGAACGTTGATCAGTTTGATTGAGTACATCTCACCTTGTTTCTTACCTAAAACAACAGGAAGAAGGTTGTAGATCGCACCGATAGACACCATAGCAACCCAGCCTAGAGCGCCAGAGTGTACGTGACCAACAGTCCAGTCAGTGTTGTGAGATAGAGCGTTTACAGTCTTGATAGACATCATTGGGCCTTCGAAGGTAGACATACCGTAGAAAGACAAAGAAACCACCAAGAAACGTAAGATAGGGTCAGTACGAAGCTTATGCCATGCACCTGATAGCGTCATCATACCGTTGATCATACCACCCCAAGAAGGCGCTAGAAGGATCAAAGACATGATCATACCGGCTGACTGAGCCCAATCTGGAAGTGCAGAGTAGTGCAAGTGGTGAGCACCGGCCCAAACATAGATAGAAATTAGCGCCCAGAAGTGAACGATAGATAGACGGTAAGAGTAAACCGGACGTTCAGCCTGCTTAGGAACGAAGTAGTACATGATACCTAGGAAACCAGCGGTCAAGAAGAAACCTACTGCGTTATGGCCGTACCACCACTGAACCATGGCATCTATAGTACCTGCGTATGCAGAGTAAGATTTCCACATAGAAACTGGAATAGCCATGCTGTTGAAGATATGCAGTACAGCGATGGTGATGATGAATGCACCGTAGAACCAGTTAGCAACATAAATGTGCGGCTGAGAACGCTTGACGATGGTGCCAAAGAACACAATGGCGTAGCACACCCAAACAATGGTGATGGCGATATCAATCGGCCACTCTAGTTCTGCATACTCTTTACCACCAGTGATACCTAGAGGAAGCGTAATGGCTGCCGCTACGATAATGGCTTGCCAACCCCAGAAGGTGAACATGGCTAACGAGTCAGAAATAAGTCGAGCTTGACAGGTACGCTGTACTACATAGTAAGAAGTAGCAAATAAGGCGCAACCGCCGAATGCGAAAATAACCGCATTTGTATGAAGAGGGCGTAAACGTGAGAACGTCAGATACGGCGTATCAAAGTTCAGTTCAGGCCAATATAGCTGAGATGCAATCAGTACGCCTACGGCCATACCGACAATGCCCCAGACTACCGTCATGATGGCAAAATATTTTACCACCTTATAGTTATAGGTTGGATGCTCTATAGCAGTGCTCATGATCTAGTTCCATTCGCAGCAAGTTGAAAAAATCGGCGCAATTATCAGGAAAGGAGGGTGTAAATGCAACGAAAAGCCATGATACACGTCAACCTTTTCTCTAGTGTTAACAAATAGTTAGCTATTTTGAGTGATTTTTGCGCAATAAAGGTCAATAGATTAAGTAGTCTTTAAGCTTAGCAGCAAATTAAAAGTGTGGTTAAAAAATACAAGTCCTGACATTCCTGTGCTTAGCAATTAAACTACTTCCTTTTGATTATGGGCTAAAAATGTCGCTAATGATTGATGGTGAGCAGCACTCACCCACTTGTATATTTGCTCATGGTGCTGGTGCGCCGATGGACAGTGATTTTATGCAGCAAGTGGCACAAGGCTTAGCGAAACGTGGTGTTAAGGTGATTCGATTTGAATTTCCTTATATGCAAGAGCGACGAGAAAACGGAAAGAAGCGCCCACCTAATCGCCAGCCGGAATTACTGGTTAGCTTCGAGCAGGTACTTAGTGCGCAAACAGGTCCATGTGTGGTGATGGGAAAGTCCATGGGCGGGCGTATGGCCAGTATCTTGGCAGCGCAATCACCGAAACATGAAAACATCATGGGTGTGTTAGCATTAGGTTATCCGTTTCACCCGCAAGGTAAGCCGGAAAAATTACGCATTGATCATTTACCGGATGTGACTGTGCCCATGGCCTTTGTGCAGGGGACACGGGACGCATTGGGTAATCAAGATGAAGTTGCACAGATGAATTTGCCGCAACGTTTGCATATAGAATGGTTAGAAGACGGGGATCATGATTTGAAACCCAGAGTAAAGAGTGGCTTTACTCATGCGCAACACTTAGAGCACACCATCGCATTTTGCGCTGATTTTATTAAGCGCTGTTATTCATAATTAGGCTTTGCCTATTGTTAAGAGAAGTACGCTGTAATGGCAATGACGCAAATAATTCTGCTTTGCAGACAAGGGTTTGAAGCAGAAACCGCAGCTGAGATACAAGACGTAGCCGCACAGGCGGGTTGCTTTGGCTATTGCAAAACGCAAAGCGACCAAGCTTATGTCTCTTTTATTGCAGAAGACCACCAATTAAAGCAATTGATTGAACATGTGAGCTTTCGTCAGCTGATTTTCACGCGCCAATGGTTCTTAAGTGGTGATGTCATCGAAATGGACCCATCCGATCGCGTGGGCAGTATCATGCAACACTTAGATGGCATTCCCCATTGTGGTGAAGTGGAATTGGTTCACGTGGATACCAATGCGGGCAAAGAATTAAGTCGATTATGCAAAAGCTTAACAGGTCCGTTGGCGGCCATGCTAAGAAAGAAAGGCAAATTAGCCCCTAAGCGTAATCATAAAATACCACGCTTAATGATTATGTTGATGGAAGACCATCAAGCCTTCGTGGGTTATCACTTTACCAACAACGCCTGTAAATGGCCTGATGGTATTTTGCATTTAAAATTCCCTAAAGATGCTCCCAGCCGCTCTACTTTAAAATTAGAAGAGGCATGGCACTGGTTTGTACCTAAGCGTCAATGGGGTGAGCGTTTAAGTGCCGGCATGCGTGCGGTGGATTTAGGTGCCGCACCTGGTGGCTGGACGTGGCAACTGGTGAAACGCAGCATGATGGTGGATGCCGTGGATAACGGCCCCATGAAAGGGGATCTAATGGAATCCGGCCAAGTGACCCATCATAAAGAAGACGGGTTTAAATTTAGCCCAAGCAAAAAAGCCCACTGGATGGTGTGTGATATGGCAGAAAGCCCAATTAAGGTGGCAGAGCGTATGGCTCACTGGATGGTGAATGACTGGTGCAGTGAAACAGTATTCAATTTGAAGCTGCCCATGAAAAAGCGCTATCAAGAAGTTCGCCAGTGCTTGGACTTAATTCAAGAGAAGTGTCAGCAGGCTAATCTTGAGGTGGAAATCGCAGCCAAGCATTTGTACCACGACCGCGAAGAAATAACCTGTCACGTAAGACGTATTTACTGATCTAAAAACGGCTAGTTTACTAGCCGTTTTTTTTGTGCAAAGTATGCCATCCTCTGTTGTTTTTAAATTAACCATCCCTGATAACTCCGTCTCATTTTACCTAGTGTGTGTCACGCTCAATCAACCCAGTGATACTTTGAGTCAAGTTTCCTCTTCCTAACCTCCCTATATTAGCCACCACTGACACGTGGCGTTGGATACGTTTTGTTCACAAAAATGTAAAACAACTGTCGTGAAGCTGAAGCCCATGAAAACGAGCTTAGATTTTCACGGGCGGCAGTACCTAGGTATGGCCATGTGCAGTCAACTGAATATGAGTAAGTGATATGTCGGCATTAGCGGAAATAATTGATCAGGATGTTCAGTCTCTTATGGAGACGGTAGGTGGCGATAGTGCCCAGCTCCCCGTGGGTGAGTTACGACTATTAAATCACGTGCCTTTGATTTCAGAGCAGGGTGGTCGTTACGGCAAGGGTCAAGTGGTTACCGAAATGATCATTGATCCTGAATCTTGGTTTTTTAAATGTCACTTTCCAAATGATCCCATCATGCCAGGTTGTTTAGGCATTGAAGGCTTATGGCAAAGCCTTGGATTATTTTTGGCGCTAAAAGGCTTTAAAGGCAAAGGCCGAGCATTGGGTGTGAGCAGTCTTAAGTTTTCGGGTGAGGTACTACCCACGGCAAAGCGCCTACAGTTCCACTTGCATATACGTCGAGTGGTTGAGCGCGATTGGGTGATTGCATTGGCGGACGGCGATGTACTAGTGGATGGCAAATTAATTTATGAAGCCAGAGATTTAAAAGTTGGCATCTTTCCAGAACAAAAAGCGCCAGAACAAAAAGCGCCACAACAAACAGTATCAAGCGACAAAATTGGGGAAGTTAAATGAATCGTGTAGCCATTGTGGGCGTGGGCTTGGTGTCCAGTTTGGGGAATAGCTGGCAAACCGTCCGTGACAGTTTGTATTTGAGTAAAAGCGGGATTCGCATTAACGAATCCTATATTGAAAAAGGTTTGCGCTCACACGTTAGTGGTCACATTGATTGCCCAGAAGTAGAAAACATTGATCGTAAATTGCGTCGCTTCATGGGAACCAATGGCGAGTGGTGTCATGTGGCCATGGAACAAGCCGTGGCCCAAGCAGGTTTAACCCAAGAACAACTCAGCAGCGACGACACCACCTTAATTGTGGGTGCCGGCGGCGTTGCCAGCGATGATTTAGTGGATGCCATTAATGTATTGGAATCATCGGGCATTAAGCGCGTAGGGCCATACCGCGTGACTCGGGAAATGGGCAGTGCATCATCGGCTCAATTGGCCACCAACTTTAAGGTACGTGGCCCTAGTTATTCTATTTCATCCGCGTGTGCCACCAGTGCTCACTGTATTGGTACGGGCTACCAACAAATTAAAATGGGTTTGATGACCACGGCCATTGCCGGCGGTGTGGATCA
>JBFEWA010000020.1:0-17766 GCA_041546605.1 Bermanella sp. | reverse complement strand
CTTTTTGAATTTTGGCCCTTCACCGGTTTCAAAATACAAACCTAGGTTCATGGCATCCGGAATGGTCAAAATATCACTGAATAAAATCGCCGCGTCTAAACCTGGGTAACGATCCAAAGGCTGCAAGGTTACTTCGCATGCGAATTCATGGTTCATACATAAGTCCATGAATGAGCCAGCGTTAGCTCGACTCGCACGATACTCAGGCAAATAACGCCCCGCTTGGCGCATCATCCAAATCGGCGTGCGATCCACAGGTTGCTTTAATAAAGCGCGAAGAAAACGATCGTTTTTTAGTTCAGTCATAAAGTTATTAATTACTTACTTGCATAAATCGTCAGCGTGAAATCATCTGATATGGTCCCGCCTTCAAAATCAATATTATTATTCGTTAAGGTCAGGGTAATCGGTAATGACGCTGTATTAATGGTTACCGATCCATCACTGTTAGCAGTGAAGGCTGCGGCCGGAGTGGAACTCCACGCATAATCCGATGCGGTGAAGGTTTGATTCGTCCAACGCGTCGCCGGATAGAAACGCGTAATCTCATTAGCATAAGCCACAGCACTATTATAAGTATTAGATAAAACACCAGCGGCTAAATATTCATTATTGGCCCCAGTGATTTCCACTTGTGGTTGAGGCACTTCAATGGCCAAAGCTGGGTCAAAATCGATATTATCAGTGGACAAGGTGTATCCGTATTTGTCATCTGCGGTACGGGTTTTTACTACTTGAGTATGGCCAGTACCGGCACGGAACATAGACGCCCAACGCAACACGTGCTGATTATCTGCAGCAGTTTTTACATCAATATGGGCTTTCTGTGCGGCAACAATACTACTTGCAAAACTGTAAGCACCACCAGAAATGGTATTTGTCACGACTGAAGAGGCTTTATTCGCTAATACAGAGTCCTGCTGATTGCCATCGGGTACCACATAAATAAAGGTTTTCGGGTAATTAATGGTTTGTGTATCGGCACCTGCTAGCTCAACCCCTTGCTCATACACCAGAGTAGATTGTGACTCTAAAGCATTCACTGCAAGTTCTTCATCGAAACGATTGGGTGAGCCGAAGCCAGCGGAGAACAACACCACACTGGTCACATAGGTCACATCTGGTGTGATGTACTCCACTAAGTCGTTATTCTCAGCCGATAAAGAATCTCGAAATTGCAAATTACCGCCCGTAACGCTAAACGCGCCATCTCCCACATAGCGGCCAATGGCCTGGACTAACGCGTCATAGGTGTAATTAGACGCGGTATTTTGACGATAAGCGGCCGATTTCCAATTTGCTAAGACGGTATCCAGTGCATTGTTGATATTGGTAGTACTGGTTTGATAGCCACCGGTTTCTTCTACGGCAATACCGTCATATCCCCAAACGGTAAAACGCTGATTCGCTATATAGTAAGTAGAGCTGGCCTTGGCGGCGGCTACATAATCTTTCACTTCTTGAATGAATGCATCTTTATCCACACCATCCATAGCTGAACTGGTATTAATAACAATAGCCGTAGTTAGATTAATATTATTGCCAATAACTTTCTGTAATAGAGGAAAGCTCACTTTCGGGTTAACCGGTATATCATCTTCTAAAATGGTAAAGTCTGACGCTGTGGCCGTTGTAATAGGGACCAAGGTAGAAGCATTCACAGGATTAATCGTAAAATGATTGAGAATATTGTTCTTTCTATACACTAAAAACACATCTTGATTGGTGTCGTCATACCACTCTTTATAACGCTCTATGGTCATCAAGGGTAAATAACTCACATTGGTCAATTCACCTTCATCAATCACTGAATCTTCGCCATCAGAACCAGAATCCGATGATTCTTTGTTAACAAAGCGAGAGCCTTCTGTGTCATCAGAGCCACCACAGGCGGTCAGCAAGGACAGCATCGCCATCATGGTCCACATTATTATTGTATTTTTCATGTTGATCCCTGTTTATTTAACACCCAGGTGTATTAGTGGCGCCATTATCTCTTCATCGGCTGCAACTAACAATGACGCAGATACAAAAAAGCACGACTAATCCACTGATTGTCGTGCTTTTATTGCAGTCGTATTGACTAAATTTTAAACATCAAGAAAGTCTAAAATACCTTCTGCTGCTTGACGTCCTTCCCAAATGGCCGTTACCACTAGGTCTGAACCGCGCACCATGTCGCCACCGGCAAACACTTTTTTGTTGCTGGTTTGGAATTTGAACTCTTGCTCTTCTGGTGCAACCACACCATCCCAGCTGTTCAATTCAATGCCAAAATCAGCAAACCAAGGAGCTGGACTTGGACGGAAACCAAAGGCTACCAATACCGCATCGGCTGGTAAGACTTCTTCTGAGCCTTCGATCACTTCTGGGCGACGACGACCATTTTCATCTGGCTCACCCATGCGAGTGGTCACCACTTTGACCCCTTCAACCTTGTCTTCACCTACGATGGCAACCGGTTGACGGTTAAATAAGAATTTCACGCCTTCTTCTTTTGCGTTCACAACTTCACGCTTAGAGCCCGGCATGTTTTCTTCGTCACGACGATACGCACAAGTTACGGCTTTAGCACCTTGACGGATAGAAGAGCGGTTACAGTCCATGGCGGTATCACCACCACCTAGCACCACCACTTTCTTGCCCTTCATGTCGATGAAGTCTGCCGCGTCTTTTTCCCAACCTTGGTTGTGATTCACGTTGGCAATTAAGAAATCCAATGCGTCATACACGCCTGGTAAGTCTTCACCAGGGAAGCCACCTTTCATGTAGTTGTAAGTACCCATGCCTAGGAAGATGGCATCGTATTCTGCTTCTAAATCGCTGAACTGAATGTCTTTACCCACTTCAGTATTCAATCGGAATTCAACACCCATGCCTTCGAATACTTCACGACGACGGGCCATAACGCTCTTTTCCAGTTTGAATTCAGGAATACCAAAGGTTAACAAACCACCGATCTCTGGGTACTTATCGAATACCACTGGCTTCACACCGTTACGGGCCAACACATCCGCAGCACCTAAGCCGGCAGGGCCTGCACCTATGATGGCCACTTTTTTACCTGTATCCACAACCTTGGACATGTCTGGACGCCAGCCCATGGCTAATGCAGTGTCGGTAATGTATTTCTCAACATTACCTATGGTGACCGCACCAAAGCCATCGTTTAGGGTACACGCCCCTTCACACAAACGGTCTTGTGGACATACACGACCACATACTTCAGGCAAGGTGTTGGTTTGGTGGCTTAATTCCACCGCTTCCATGATGTTGCCTTCGCTTGCAAGCTTTAACCAGTTTGGAATGAAGTTATGTACTGGACATTTCCATTCACAATAAGGGTTACCGCACGCCAAACAACGATGGGCTTGTTCACCAGCTTGTTCTTGTTGGAACGGCTGATAAATTTCCACAAAGTTGGTTTTACGGGTTTGGATATCCTTTTTAGAAGGGTCCATTCGACCCACATCTAAAAATTGAAAATCATTATTTAATCGTTTTGCCATACTCACCTCTATTCGACTCACTCGCTACTTGTGGATTACTCGGAGCGAGTCCGGGTGTTATTTAGCAGTTGTTCTAAGCTTGCAGCCTTTGGCTTAACCAACCAGAACTTGCCAATGTAGTTATCGAAGTTTTCCAAGATTTCTTGGCCCCAAGCGCTGCCCGTTTCTTCAACATATTGAGAAATGGTGCCACGTAAATGGTTACGATGGGCTTCGGTTTCTTCGTTGCTAATGCGATGGATGTCCACCAATTCGTGGTTGTACTTATCCACAAACGTATTTTCTAAATCTAATACGTAGGCAAAACCACCTGTCATACCGGCACCAAAGTTATAACCTGTGTTGCCTAATACGGTTACCTGACCACCTGTCATGTATTCACAACAGTGATCACCTGCGCCTTCAACCACGGCCTTCGCACCTGAGTTACGTACCGCGAAACGCTCACCGGCACGACCTGCTGCTAGTAGCTCACCGCCAGTGGCACCGTACAAACAGGTGTTACCCACGATTGAGGCATCTTGTGACGCAAATTCAGAACCTTTCGGTGGGAAGATCACAAGCTTACCGCCTGTCATACCTTTACCCACGTAGTCGTTGGCATCACCTTCTAGGCGCATTTCAAGACCACCTGCGTTCCACACACCAAATGATTGGCCTGCGGTACCTTCCAGGTTAACCTTGATTGGCGCATCCGCCATGCCTTGGTTACCGTGACGCAATGCAATCTCACCGGATAAACGTGCACCGATAGAACGGTCACAGTTGCCGATGGTGTAAGAGAACTCACCGCCTTTTTTGCCTTCGATGGCGGCCAATGCATCCGCAACCATACGCTCAGCCATAGCACCTTCATCGTAAGGGTTGTTACGATCAATTTGCACAGTATGAGGCTTGTCCGCAGGAATATGATCGCTGCCTAATAATGGCGTTAGATCCAAATTCTTCTGCTTGCTGGTGGCCCCTTCAATCATTTCTAGCAAGTCAGTGCGACCCACTAATTCTTCTAGCGTGCGTACACCCACAGCGGCCATCCATTGACGGGTCTCTTCTGCCACAAAGCGGAAGAAGTTTTTCACCATTTCAACGGTACCAATGAAGTGCTTCTCACGCAGTTCATCATTCTGTGTCGCCACACCCGTGGCACAGTTATTCAAGTGACAAATACGTAGGTACTTACAACCCATAGCCACCATAGGCGTGGTACCAAAGCCGAAGCTTTCCGCACCTAGCATAGCTGCTTTAACGATGTCTAAACCGGTTTTCAAGCCACCATCGGTTTGTAAACGTACGTTACCACGTAGATCGTTACCACGTAGGGTTTGGTGCGCTTCAGACAAACCAAGCTCGAACGGAGAACCGGCATACTTGATGGAGGTAAGCGGAGACGCCGCGGTACCACCGTCATAGCCAGAAATCGTAATTAAATCGGCATAGGCTTTGGCAACACCGGCTGCGATGGTGCCCACACCTGGCTCAGATACGAGTTTCACCGACACTTTCGCACGTGGGTTCACTTGCTTAAGGTCATAAATGAGCTGCGCCAAATCTTCGATAGAATAAATATCGTGATGTGGTGGAGGCGAAATCAGAGTCACGCCCGGTACAGAATAACGTAAGGTTGCAATCAGGTTGTTCACCTTACCACCTGGTAGCTGACCACCTTCACCCGGCTTCGCACCTTGGGCGACTTTGATCTGCAATACGTCTGCACTGGATAGATAGTGTGGCGTCACACCGAAACGACCAGAAGCAATCTGCTTGATCTTGGAGTTCTTCACCGTGCCGTAACGTTTAGGATCTTCACCACCTTCACCCGAGTTAGAGTTACCACCTAACTCATTCATGGCTTGCGCTAGTGCTTCGTGTGCTTCAGGCGATAGTGCACCTAATGACATAGCGGCAGAGTCAAAGCGAGGGTAAATGGCTTCAACCGGCTCCACTTCATCAATGGAAATGCTGTTAGCCGTTTTCACTTTTAATAAGTCACGTAGCGTCGCTGCTGGACGATTGTTTACCAATTCCGCGTACTTGTCGTAAGCCGCTTGCGAACCGGTTTGTACCGCTTCTTGAATCGTGGTGATCACGTCTGGGTTGAACGCGTGGTATTCGCCACCGTGTACGTATTTCAATAAACCACCTTGGTCTAGAGACTTACGCGCTTTCCACGCATTGGCTGCATTACGCTCAAGATCCGCTTGGAAATCATCAAAGCCGGCACCTTGGATACGACTGGTTAGACCACAGAAACATAGGTCAACTACATCGTTGGCTAAACCAATGCCTTCGAATAATTGAGAGCCACGGTAAGACGCAATCGTTGAAATACCCATCTTAGATAGAATCTTCAACAAGCCCTTACGGATACCTTTACGGAAGTTTTGGTTTGACTGTAACGGATCGCCCAATAGCTCACCGGTACGGTGCATATCTGCCAATACTTCATAGGTTAACCATGGGTAAACCGCAGTGGCACCAAAACCGATTAATACCGCAAAGTGGTGAGCATCGCGCGCGTCACCGGTTTCGATCACAAGGTTGCTTTCAGTACGCAAACCTTTTTCGATCAAACCGTGGTGAACCGCACCGGTTGCCATGGCAGATGGAATCACCAATTGGCCTTGCTTAATATCGCGATCCGATAGAATCAGAATGGTCACACCTTCACGGGAGGCACTTTGGGCTTGCTCAACTAAGCGCTCAATAGCGGCTTTAAGACCAAGCTCTGGCTCATAACCCAATGAAATGGTGGTGTAGTTAAATTCTTCTTTACCCGTATTTTTCAAGCCATTGAATTTCAACGGTGACAACACTGGGCTGGTTAGCATGATACGGCTTGCGTGATCTGCGGTTTCAACGAATACGTTTTTCTCTTTACCGATACAGGTTTCAAGAGACATAACGATGGCTTCACGCAATGGATCGATTGGTGGGTTGGTCACCTGCGCGAACATTTGACGGAAGTAATCCGCAATGTGGCGAGATTTCTGCGATAACACCGCCATCGGCGCGTCATCACCCATGGAGCCTGTGCCTTCAACACCTTGCTCCGCCAACGGACGCAATACTTGCTCACGCTCTTCAAAACTAATTAGGTGCAGCTTTTGACGAGCTTTAAGCTCATCGGTATCAAGCGGCTGATCTTGGTTTTCTTGCAACTCAAGACGAGACTCAATACGTAAAGACTGCTCTTTCAACCACTTGCTGTACGGCTGAGAGTTCTTCAAACGGTTATCGATTTCATCCGCTTCCAGTACTTCACCGGTTTGCGTATCGATTGCCAAGATTTGGCCAGGGCCAACACGACCTTTAGAAATCACATCTTCTGGCTTGTAGCTGTGAGTACCGATTTCAGAGGCCACAGTAATGAAACCATTTTTGGTTTTCACCCAACGAGATGGACGCAAACCGTTACGGTCAAGACCACATACCGCGTAACGACCATCGGTGATTACAAGACCTGCTGGGCCATCCCATGGTTCCATGTGCATAGAGTTGTAGTCATAGAATGCACGTAAATCCGCATCCATGGTTTCAACATTTTGCCAAGCTGGTGGAATCATCATGCGAATAGCACGGAACATATCCATACCACCGGTATGAAGTAGCTCTAACATGTTATCCATAGAAGAAGAGTCAGAACCTGTGGTGTTAACCACTGGCTGAATAGACTCAAGATTCTCTAATAATGGCGATTCAAATTTGCTACTACGCGCGGCTGCCCAGTTACGGTTACCACGAATGGTGTTGATCTCACCGTTATGCGCTAACAAACGGAACGGCTGAGCCAAAGGCCAGCGCGGCGCAGTGTTAGTAGAGAAACGTTGGTGGAATACACAAATAGCTGTTTCTAAGCGCTCATCACCTAGATCCAAATAAAAGTTTGGAAGATCCACAGGCATCATCAAACCTTTATAAGACAAGGTTTTTTCTGATAGCGAGCAAATGTAAAAATCTGGGAATTCGCTTAACGCGATTTCTGCCTTGCGACGGGCATAGTAAAGCTGAACCGCGAACGCTTCTTCGCTCAGCTCAGATTGGGCACTTACGAATACTTGCTCAAAACGTGGCAAGCAATCAATGGCCATTGGACCAAGACAGTCATTATTGGTTGGCACTTCGCGCCAGCCGTGTACGCTTAAACCTTGATTCGCGAACGCTTCGTTCATGGCTTGGCGTTGTTTATCTGCCGTAGCCACATCAAGATCTAAGAAGACCATACCCACAGCGTATTGCGCAGGCAGGTCAATACCCAAGTCGGCTTTAGCCACTTGGCGTAGGAATCCATCTGGTTTTTGAATCAGTAGGCCACAACCATCACCTGTTTTACCATCAGCCGCGATACCACCGCGGTGGGTCATACAAGTCAATGATTCAATGGCCGTACGCAATAGGTCGTGACTCGCTTGGCCTTCCATATGGGCAATCAAGCCGAAACCACAGTTGTCTTTGAATTCACCTGGTGTGTACAGACCTGTTCTCATAGACGCTCTCATCAAAATTTCTTTATAAATCAATGCCTTATGGGGCATTTGGACGCCGATTCAGTAGTTTTGAACAGACAAAAGGACGCTTATTCTACACGCGAGAGGGGACGGGCTCAAATAAATTAGCCAAACAAGGGTTTTATCCCATGGGGAGAGGGGGTTGGTCAACTACGTTTTGTAACCATATATGTCAGTATTTAACGGTCTGGTATCTGTCGTATATCCGCCTGAATTTTACTAATTGGTCGCACCCAGGGCTGACCATTTAACGTTTTAGAAAGCGCACTGGCTTCTTGGCTGGCCTGTTGCTTGGAGCTGATAGGCCCATACACCACCACAAACCAAGGCTCGCCCTTATAGCGAGTCTCATAAATATTTAACTTACTGCCATCCATTTGCCGCTCAAAGCGTTTCACAAAGGCTTTAGCGCTGTCTTCATTGCGTACACCCAGCAGCTGGAGAGCGTAAGACTGACTGGGTGCTTGCAACAAGGGATGTGCCGGCTTAGCTTTCGCTTTGCTCTGCACAGCCTTTTCTGGCGTATGAGTGGCTATTTTGCCCGCCCCTTGAGGCTGCGTCTCTACCCTCTTAGATATAGATTCATCCTGCCTCTCAGGGGTCTCCACCACAGGTGAGGATTCTGGCTCAACCTCAACCGCTGTTAGCTTGGATGTTTGTGCTGGTGCGGCTTGGAACTCATCCGCTTCGGCCTCGGGACTGGCTTGCACCTCTTGCTCTTGGGCAAGAACTTCAAGTGCTGATTTAGCCGCATCCACAGGCTGTGATGATTTCTGCTCGATACGCTTAGCCTGCTCTTGCAGCAGCAACGCGATGGCATCATCACTATCTTGCTCGGCCGTTTGATCTTGATATAAAAACGACACAATTAAAGCCGCACTGATGAGACCCACTGCCGCTATATGTCCTACAGGCAGCCTAGCGGCACGCTGTTTTTGCTGATCTTGTTCCAGCTCCACCAGATCCAATAACTTACCCGGCACCCCTTTGCTCAATAACCATAACTGATGGATGTCTTTCATGCTCAATGGCAACACATCTATGCCAGCCCCTTTAAACAATTGGGCGATAAAGGCTTCGCTTTCTTCTTCGGTAAAGGGTTGCAGTTCAATGAGGTGGTATAACTTATTTTCAAAGTAAGCTTGCAGGGCGCTTAGGCGGGCTTTCAAACCCTCATCACCACATAAGATCAAGCGCCAACCATGGGGCAACGTGGATTTTTCTAATAAGAGCTGCAGGACTTGATCATCTAACAGATGAGCATCATCAATCAGTAAATGAAAGGTCTCATTTTGAGCCGCCATCTTGGCTAACTGAGTATCCAGATCCACCAGATTCGCTTCACAACCCAGTTGCAATGCAACCACGTCGATTAAATCGGTTAATTGATTGGTTTCAAACCCATTGATGACGGCAAGCTGGTGATGCACGCTTAATTGCGCAGAGGCGGCTTCGAGCAAAGCCGTTTTACCTATGCCTGATGGGCCGGTTATAAGAACCGCCATGGCACTGAATTCTTGAACATGCAGCAACATATCCAGTTGCTGCGCACGCTCACCGAGTAAGATAATGTCGGGAGATGCCTTGTGTATATCAGCCATCTTGCCCTCCATTTTTATTATTAATTGGTTAGGTGCTTCAGAGTAGCGTCAAGTTGCTCTATTGCGAAATCTGAAGTGGTGATGGCATCACCCATGGAACGCAATAGAACCAATCTCAGCTTACCATCTAACACCTTTTTGTCTACAGCCATAAGCGACTTAAAACGCTCTGCTGTCATGCCGGGTGGGCACTTCACAGGTAAATGCGCATTTAGCAATATGTTTTCGATACGATTCACGTCTGCCTGCTCGATCCAATTCAAGCGGGCTGACAGATCCGCCGCCATCAACATGCCTGTTGCCACCGCTTCACCATGCAACCAATTACCGTATCCTTGATCGGTTTCAATGGCATGACCAAATGTGTGCCCAAGATTTAAGATGGCGCGAATGCCACCTTCTTTTTCATCAAGTGCTACCACCTTGGCTTTGTTGGCGCATGAAGTCTCAATGGCATAAATCAGAGCTTGGGTATCTTTAACATTCAATTTTTCCATATTGGCTTCTAACCAATCGAAAAACGGTAAATCACAAATCAAACCGTACTTAATAACCTCAGCTAAGCCTGCCGCCAATTCATTATTAGGCAAGGTATTCAAACTATTCACATCGATCACAACACAATTAGGCTGATGAAATGCGCCTATCATGTTTTTACCCAAGGCATGATTTACGCCGGTTTTACCACCCACGGAAGAGTCCACCTGGGATAACAAGGTGGTTGGAATCTGAATGAAGTCCACACCGCGCTGATAACTGGCCGCCGCAAATCCCGTCATATCACCAATGACACCGCCGCCTAGAGCAACCAATGTGGTGGTGCGATTGTGACGCTTGCTCAACAGGGCATCGAAGATAAGATTCAAATGCTCTAAATTTTTATACTCTTCGCCATCCGGTAGGATCACTTCATCCACTTGAAAGCCGGAAAATAGCCGTTTTGCTTGCTCTAAATACAGTGGCGCGATGGTTTCATTGGTCACTATCATCACTTGCTTGCCTTTTACATAAGGCGCCACCAAGGATGCGTTTTCCAGTAAATCTTGCCCAATAAAAATTGGGTAACTGCGTTCACCTAGATCAACGGTTAATGTTTTCATGCTATTCAATAATATTAATTTCAGAGAGTCGCTTTAGAATTTCTTGCACGACAAATTTGGGATTACGATCATCTGTATGAATGGTGATATCTGCCACTTCGCGATACAAAGGGTCGCGCTGGGCCATCAAGCGGGTCAGCACTTCACGTGGATTATCAATTTGTAAAAGCGGGCGATTCTTATCTTTTGCGGTGCGAGCCAGTTGCTGATCAACCGATGTTTTCAGATACACCACAGTGCCGCGACTCTTTAAATGCAAGCGATTTTCTGGGCGCAACACAGCCCCGCCACCGGTTGCCATGAGCACATCTTTTTCTTGGGTGATTTCATCTATGGCTTGCACTTCGCGATCACGAAAGCCTTGCTCGCCTTCCACATCAAAAATCCAAGGAATGTTGCAGCCGCAGCGATCTTCGATTTCTTTATCGCTATCTTTGAATTCCAATTTTAATTCAGTGGAAAGCAAACGGCCGATGGTGCTTTTTCCAGCACCCATCGGCCCCACTAAATAGATATTATGTTTTGCCATAATGTTCTCTAGCGATTGCTCAGTACGTCCTTCACAAGTCTTGGCGTAATGAAGATCAGCAATTCACTCTTGTCTTCTGTGTGGGTTGTGCGGCGGAATAATCGGCCGATCACAGGTAAGTCACCAAAAAACGGCGTCTTATCAATTTGCGTCACATCTTCTGATTGGAAAATACCACCAAGTACAATGGTTTCGCCATTATTCACAAGCACCTGGGTTTCCAACTCATTGGTATCAATTGTTGGAATATTATTAATCACTTCACCAATGGCATCTTTATTAATTATCAGATCCATCAAGATTCGATCATCCGGTGTGATCTGAGGCGTCACTTCCAGCTTCAAAACCGCTTCTTTGAAGGTAATGGTGGTAGCACCACTGGCAGACGCTTCTTCATAAGGAATTTGCGAACCCGCTTGAATACGCGCGGTTTGACCATCTGCGGTAATGACGCGAGGCTGTGAAATAATTTCCGCTTTACCATCCGATTCCATAGCTGATAGTTCAAGATCCAGCATGTAATCAAACGCATTCACACCAATACCAAAGGTCGTCGCGTTAGCGCTGTTAACTGGAAGATTGACCACATTAGCGTTATTTAAATCAAAATCTTCCGGATCATCACCATTTAAGCGGTCCACCACAATGTTGTTATAAGCAGTGGTCGCTGAACGATTACCACCGGCCGTGAAAATCTTGTCATTCTTCAATACGCCATAGCCGCCACCCCAACGGATACCTAGGTTTTCACCCACATTAGTCGACGCCACTACAATACGCGCCTCAATTAACACTTGGCGAACAGGTATATCTAATACTTTAATGGCACGACGTACCGCTTCGATTGAGTTCGCAGTATCTTGCAAAATAATGGTATTGGTTCGCGCATCCACGCTGGCACTACCACGTTCACTCAATAACGACCCTTCTGCCGACACTAGGGCTAAAAGATCCGTAGCTTTGGCATAACGCACTTGGATAAATTCGGTACGCAGTGGTGCAAAATCTTCCACTTGACGATTCGCTTCCAGCTCAATTTTTTGGCGATTAGCAATTTGATCCGCAGGACCAATCATCAACACATTACCAATTTGCTGCTTAGCTAAACCTTGTGATTTAAGCACGATATCCAAGGCTTGGTCCCAAGGTACATTTTTCAAACGTAGGGTAATGTTGCCTTGTACCGTATCACTAGCCACTAGATTAAAGCCGGTAAAGTCTGCAATGATTTGCAGCACGGTACGCACTTCAATATCTTGGAAATTAAGGGACAGCTTTTCACCTGTATAAGGGAAACGCTCTTCTTTAATACGCTCTTCTTCTGCTTTCGTTAGCGGCTTGACGTTTACAGTCAATAAATTATCTGTTTGATAAGCTAAGTATTCATAACGATCATCACTGGGCTCAATAAAGAATACCGGCTTACCCGCTTCTAAAGTGGCATCAATGAATTTAACCGGAGTGGCGAAATCACGCACATCCAAGCGGCGACGCATTTCATCCGCTAAATTCACATTACTAAATTCAACACGAATACGACCAGATTCTTGGCTAATATCCACAGGCACATTAGGGTTGCTCAAGCTAATTAAAACCTGGCCTTCACCTAAATCACCGCGACGGAAATCCACATCAATGATGCGGCCTTTTTCATCTGTTTTCTTAGACTGGTAACGCGGCGAATCTTGCGATGCCAGCAAACCAACTTCGGCTTGTTCTTCCACTTCTTGCTGACCAATCACCACAAACAGGTTATTACCTTCTGTACGAGTTTGATAACCAGTCAGCTCTGTTAAGTTAATAATGACTCGAGTCTTTTCTGCAGTACCCACAATAATGGCGGTACGCGCATTACCCATACCGATTTTGTGATACTTGGCTTTTAAATCACTGGTTGTATTGGGTAAATCCAATGCAATACGTGCAGGGGTTTCAATGGTGTAGCCAGAAACCTCTGGAGGCGTACCATCAAAACTCAACTTCATTTCGGTTTTATCACCGGGCAAAGAAGCAAAACTCACCTCTTTAATGGTGGACGCATACAGGGATGATGCAGCCAATAACAGCATGGCCACCAAACTATTTTTCATTATTATTTTTTTCATGATTACTCACCCCCTGCCGTCTGGTTAAGACCTAATGATTGAGGTCTAGAGATCCAGCCGCCACTACCATTTGGTACCACTTCAATTAGTTCTAGTTTGCTATCTGTAATATTGATAATGCGCCCATGGTTTTTACCCATGTATTGGCCTTGTTCAACCATATGCACATTACCCGCTTGCGTCTTAATCAAGGCTTTTAAGTTGCCATCCGCGTCTTTTGCTAACGTGCCCACTAGGCGCAATTCACTTAACGCATGACGCTCCAATGCTTGTTGTGGTCGAGATTGATCTGGTGCATCCACCAAATCATCCACTCGATTATTCATCTCCTCAAATGCCACTGGCGACTCAAATGGCGAACGTAAAGCAGATGCACTATAAATAAAGGCAGAATAGGGCTTAAACTCAGGTAAAGGCGCAATCCGGCCCTTAGGCTTTGCCATTGTTTCTGAAACAAACGTCTCTAAGTCAGAGAAGCCCGAGCCACCGCTACACGCAGTTAGAAACACAACACTAAGCAATAAAAAATATCTCATCAGTGTTACCTTTTAGCCTTTTTCTTGACGCCTTTTTTAACTTCATCATTGTAACGATAAGTCTTGGCGACAATTTTCAAATTCAGTTTTTTATTATTGTCTTGCTCTACCGGCTTCACATTAAAGTCATGCAAGGTCACTATTCGACCTAGACCGGCCACCGCACTTACAAACGCACCAAAATCATGGTATTCCCCAATCACATCAATACTGATTGGCAGCTCTGTATAAAACTCCGTCTCGATTTCTTCATCAAGTTTGATCGAGCGAATCTCGAGATTAGCCCCTAAAGCCGAATCCGTAATATCTTCCAGTAAACCAGCCACTTCGGTATCCCGTGGTAGCTGCCTTAATAATGAGCCAAAAGATTCTTCAATATCCGCCAACTGCTTTTTATAAGCAGCTAAATTAGCAACTCGAAACGCCTTGGTTTCAAAATCTTTCTTCAATGTCTCTTCTTGAGCAACCACCTGATCATTACGCTCAGATAGCGCCTGAATGTCCAAAAAGTACAGTCCCACTAGCACAGACACAAACACTAATGCCGCGAAAAACACACGCCCTGCCAGTGGCCATGAGCCCATGTTATTCCAATCGATATCATTGATATCGAAGTTATTCATTTTTTCTGTAAATTCTTGAATATCCATTATTTCACCGCCTCGGTTGCCGGTGTGGATTGGTCAACCAACATATCAAAGCTGTTGTAGCCGTTATCCCCTGCTTTTACGCCCAATAAATTAGGATTAGCAAACCATGGGGAGGCATCGAAATTTCGCATCAATTGGGAAATTTGATCATTACTGGATGCCAATCCCTTCACGGTGAACTGATTACCCTTAGCTTGCACATTGGTAAAAAACAATTCTTCTGGCATAACCCGAGCCATTTCATCAAAAATTCGCACAATAACCGGGCGATTACCCTGCAAGTCTTGAATTAACTTCATACGATCCAGTAATTCTTGGCGCTTGGTGCGCAATTCCTGAATTTCTTTGATCTTCTTATCTAAAGAGGATATCTGCGTCTCAATATACCGATTACGGCTTTGCTGCTCGAAAATAGCACTATCAAATGCACTACTTACCAGCCACCAAATGACAACGGCTGCGCCGAGCACAATACCTAAAACAACTAGGTAATCTTGTTGTTTTTTCTGGCGTTGTTCTTCACGCCATGGTCTGAGGTTAATCTGTGCCATTAATCAAAACTCCTCATGGCTAAACCACAGGCCACCAATAGGCCAGGAGCATCGTTTGCAAGAACTTGAGCATTCACTTTTGCTCCCAAGGTCATATTGGCAAATGGGTTGGCAATAATGGCTGGGGTTCCGATTTTATCTTGGACCAATTGAGCAATACCCTCTAAAGAGGAAGTACCGCCAGCAAGAATCACATAATCCACATCATTATACTGACTAGAACTGTAGAAGAACTGCAAAGAGCGACTCACCTGCTGCACCACAGACTCTTTAAATGGCGCTAGAATTTCTGTCTCATAATCATCCGGCAACCCGCCTTCTAATTTAGCTCGTGCTGCTTCTTGCGCGCTAATTCCGTAACGACGCTGAATTTCTTCGGTTAACTGCTGGCCACCAAACATCTGTTCACGAGTGTAAATAATCTTGCCTTCATTCAAGACGTTCAAAGTGGTCATGGTGGCACCTATATCGATAATGGCCACGGTATCTTTTTGCTCGCCTTCTAATTGCGATTCTAGTAATTGGAAGGCACGCTCAATACAGAATGCCTCCACATCGACTACAGCTGATTCTAACCCTGCAATTTCAATGGAATCTTCACGTAACTCGACAGTTTCTTTACGACATGCGGCCAATAATACATCCACGCGACTATCATCACCTTCAACCGGCGCTTGGATTTCAAAATCCATGGCCACTTCTTCAAGGGGGTAAGGGATGTACTGATCCGCTTCTAGGGTAATCTGTTGCTCCATTTCATCCTCGGATAACCCAGCACCCATTTGGATGACCTTGGTTATCACCGCGGAGCCGGCAACGGCAACCGCCGCACGCTTCACATTGGAGCGCGAACGCTGGAGAGCTTTCTTAATGGCACCACCAACTGCTTCTTCATCATTGATGGCTTGTTCGACCACTGAGTTTTCTGGCAAGGGTTCTGATGCATAGGCTTCGACTTGCATTCGTCCATTTTGCTCAACAAGTTCAATTATTTTGATACTGGTTGAGCTAATATCGACCCCAAGGACTGCCTTATTTTTCTTTTTAAATAGATTGGCTAGCACTGCTATTCCTTAATTTATCCAGCATCCGAGGCGGAAAAATGCCAAAATGCACGAATATCGGAGCATTATAAGCACAATCCTGCGAAAAGAACAAAAACCATTTATAATGGCAACACCCCATAGTTACTGGGTAAACGAGCATTCTAAGCATTTGATGATGAAAAAAAATCGACCTATTTTGCGTTTTTTGATTTTAGCCTGTGGCGCGGGCTTCTTTAGTGTGGTTTTGGGGGTGAGCAGTGTTTATTTATATCTGGCCCCAAGCTTACCCTCGGTAGAGAGTTTAAAAAACATTCAGTTGCAAACACCACTGCGTATTTACACCAGTGATGGCAAGCTTATGGCCGAGTATGGCGAGAAGCGACGCATGCCTGTGGCGTACGAGGACGTGCCCCAACAATTCTACAACGCACTCATCGCAGCGGAAGATGAAAATTTCTACAGCCATATCGGTATCGACTTTAAAGGTTTGGCTCGTGCTGCCTACGAATTGATCACCACGGGCAAAAAACGCTCAGGTGGTAGTACCATCACCATGCAGGTGGCAAAGAACTATTATCTCAGCAGTGAAAAAACCTTCACTCGTAAGTTCACCGAAATTTTATTAGCACTACACATTGAACAAGAATTGAGCAAAAAGGACATTCTTGAGTTATATGTGAATAAAATTTATTTAGGTAAACGCGCTTATGGTGTGGAATCCGCTGCTCAGGTGTATTACGGCAAATCCATTAACGAACTAACCTTGGCTCAACTTGCCATGATCGCAGGTTTACCTCAAGCGCCCAGTGCCGCCAACCCGATCAACAATCCAGAACGTGCCATTTACCGCCGCAACTATGTGTTGGCGCGTATGTTCACCAGCGACTTCATTACTCAAGAAGAGTTTGATGAAGCCGGTTCTGAACCCATCACCGCCAAATACCACGGTTTAGCTACGGAAATTGAAGCTCCCTACGTTGCCGAAATGGTGCGCAGTGAAATGTTAGAGCGCTACCCAGATGACTTATACACCAAAGGCTATAGCGTCATCACCACCATACATAGCGAATTACAAGAAGCGGCTCAGCGCGTGGTGCGCGAAGGACTACAAGATTACGACCGTAAACACGGCCTAAGAAGCGAATTAAAAATACTGCCTACTTTTATTTTGCCCGAGCAACAAGACATTGCCGTGACCTTTTCACCTGTCATTTGGCAACTGGGTGATCCTGCTCCGCGGATTGATCGCAGCATTCCTTTACCCCCTAGCCCAAAAGACTTGAACACCCATCACTGGCTTGAGCAGATTAAAGATCTGAATAACCCAGGGGATTTAGAATGGGCCGTGGTCACTGACATTAATGAAGAAGATCACTCGGTTACCTTGGCAACACCTAATCAAGACGACATCGTCATGCCGTTTGAGCATTACCAATGGGCGCGACAATATTTAAGTGTTAATGACTTAGGTCCTGAAATCCAAACCGCCACTGACTTATTCACCATTGGCCAACGTGTTCTGCTGCAAAAAATCGAAGATGGCTATTGGCTAGCCCAAGAACCCGAAGCACAAGCCTCTTTAGTATCGTTTGATCCACAAAACGGTGAACTAAAAGCCTTGGTAGGTGGTTATG
>JBFEWA010000492.1:0-1700 GCA_041546605.1 Bermanella sp. | reverse complement strand
CTTTGATGTGTTTTTGGATTTAAAATTCCATGACATTCCAAACACCTGTGCCAAAGCCGTTGCCGCTGCCGCGAACCTAGGGGTTTGGATGGTGAACGTACACGCCAGTGGTGGCGAGCGCATGATGATGGCCGCCCGTGAAGCCTTGGATAAATTCCAGCAAAAGCCACTTTTGATCGGTGTTACCGTGCTTACCAGCATGGAACAAAGCGATCTAGCCGGTATTGGTTTGGATGTGGAGCCACAGGCTCAGGTAAAACGCTTAGCTGAACTAACTAAGAAAAGCGGTTTAGACGGGGTTGTATGTTCAGCTCAAGAAGCCGTCATGCTAAAACAACTGTGTGGTCAAGACTTTAAATTGGTGACCCCAGGTATTCGCCCAAGTTTTGCAGCTCAAGGGGATCAGCGCCGTGTTATGACCCCTAAACAGGCTATGGATGCTGGTGTGGATTACATGGTTATTGGCCGTCCAATTACCCAAGCGCAAGATCCTATCGAAGCCCTTGGCTTAATTGAGAGTGAATTAGCAGGCTAATCATGCTTGTTTCTTAATCCGCAGAGGCTGTCGTAATTGACTGACAGTCCTGTGCGACTTGGCTTACGCCAATCTTATTTCTCCTTGTTTAGGGTGGAGCTCCACTCGAAATAAGGAGATTTCAAATGACTGTTTTATCCCGAATTCAAGCTTGCGCACTGCTATGTCTGACATTGGCGGTGATGGCGATGCCGACACAAGCTGATAATAACGAAACCTCTCAGGCAGACAGCGCTGCTGTAGAGCAAACCATAGATGTAAACAGGGCCAGCGCGGAAGAATTGGCCGAATTACACAATATTGGCATTAAAAAAGCCCAAGAGATTATCAAATACCGCCAAGAACATGGGGGTTTTCAAAGCATTGATGAGCTGGCCAACGTAAAAGGCATAGGCAAGGGCACCATTGATAAGAACCGTGGGCGTCTGCTGGTTGCGCAGTAATCTACTGAATATTCCATTTATGTGAGTATCCATAAACCCCGGCCTGTCACACTGCTGTTCCATAAATTAATTTCGATTGATTTTTAATCAGAAAACCGTCATCCCCGACGCGCGAAGCGCTTTGTTCGGGGATCCATTGCTATTTTTTCGCAAAATTTAGGCATATTTTCTGAGAAATAAAGAGATTAGACCCCCGCCTTCGCGGGGGAGACGTTGAATTGCAGTTGATTTTCAAATTTCGGGACAGCAATGGGCTTGTCCGGGTTTTATTTTGTGGGGGGGGAAGGGCGCATAAAACCTAATGAAATTGGAAAATGGCCTAACTGCTTGAAATATACACAAAACTCGCTAAGTACTTGCAAAATATGAAAAAAATTTCATTTAGGTGATTGACAGGAACATTAAGTTATATAAAATGCGCTCCACGCTTTCGGGGTGATTAGCTCAGCTGGGAGAGCACCTCCCTTACAAGGAGGGGGTCGGCAGTTCGATCCTGTCATCACCCACCAAATTCTCTTAGAGAAAATGGTACAAAGCGTAAATAGTTAATATCGCAAGATGTTAATGCTGGACTGGTAGTTCAGTTGGTTAGAATACCGGCCTGTCACGCCGGGGGTCGCGAGTTCGAGTCTCGTCCAGTCCGCCACTTTATTTTCAAATACATATGTGGGTGATTAGCTCAGCTGGGAGAGCACCTCCCTTACAAGGAGGGGGTCGGCAGT
>JBFEWA010000322.1:0-3864 GCA_041546605.1 Bermanella sp. | reverse complement strand
GTGAGACCCGCTTAAGCTACGCAGATGATATCATTGAAAACAATCACTCCCTGCTACACTTGCAAGAACACGTAGCCAAACTCAATCAGCAGTATTTAAGATTAAGTGAGGAAAACTCATGAAAGTAAAATGTCCTACCTGTTCGAAACCTGTAGAGTGGAATGAAGCTTCTAAGTACCGTCCATTTTGCAGCGATCGTTGTCGATTAATCGACCTTGGGCAATGGGCCAACGAAGAACATGCCATTCCAGGCAAAAGCGCTGAAGAAGAATTACTCAGCGAACAACTTAAAGATTTGAACAACGATTCATTTCACTAACCCAAATAAAAAAGAGGCTAATTAGCCTCTTTTTTATTTTTCCTGCTTTATTCCCCATCAAAATACCCCTAACTGGGTAGAGCCATCACTTTCTGCATCAGCCTAGAATACTCTGTATAAAAACAATACAGCATCCTCATCCTAGAAAGCGAACTTATAACTCAAAGTATAACGGCCCCACTTTCATTCATTTTAAGGAGACAACATGCGATTTCTGACATTCGCCCTGCTGATTTGCGTCAGCTTCTTCACCCAAGCAAATGATTCGGCCATTAAACGGGAACACATTAAAAGCATTAGCGTAGTAGCTCCAGTTTGGAAAGGCTACACAAATACAGATGGCAGTGGAATCTATTGGGATGTAATACGAGCCATCTATGAACCATTAGGCATAAAAGTTAAAACCAAAAACATTGCTTGGAATCGAGCCATGAAAATGGTGAGCAAATACCACACCTATAACGCCATCATAGGTGAATATATTACGTCAGAGGAAAACCTGTTATTTCCTAATTATCCTATCGATATAGAGTACATGTCTTTACTCAGCAAAAGTAATAAAAGCACTAAATTCCAAGACTTGTCCAGCTTAGCCGGAAAAAAGGTAGGTTGGATTAAAGATTATGATGTCATTCCAGAAGAAAAACGTAACTTTGAACTCATCGAATTTCGTGGCATCGATCAGGGCATTGAATTCTTAAACTCAGGTCAAATTGATTATTTGATTGATGACTGGGATGAAATAGCCGCAGCCATGAAAGCCAACAACATGAGTACGCAAGACTATGTGGTTGATCCTATGCCCGAAGGCACCGCCATTTATACCGCATTTTCAAATGATCAAATATCACAAGAGCTTATCAAAATTTACAATGAACGCATTCCTGTTCTATCTAAGTCAGGTGAGCTTTCCAAGATTTACGAGAAATGGGATAACGCAGAATTACCTGAAATGATAGTTAATCTTGCAAACTAGATTATCAAAAACAAAAAACCGGCCTTGTAGGCCGGTTTTTTATTAAGTTAAGGGTATTAACTTAAATTATAGAGAACCCGCTAAAGTCCAGTTTTTGTACCAACCATCGTTAGCGTCAACAACTGCACCCATAACTGTATTACCAGTGATTGCAGAGTTAGCGATAACAGGTGCAGTCGTAATGGCATCTGCGTTCGTTACTACGTAGTCTGCGTCAACAGATACAGTTGCGTCTACTTCAATGGTAGACACTGTGCTATCAATTAATAGCTGTGCAAAGTCCGCAGAAGTTTGTTCGTTATCAGATGCAACCGTTGTTGTACAACCTAGAGCAACGTTAGTGTAAATCATGCCAGTGTCAATCTGATCAGCAGTAGCTTGATCATCGATATCTAGACATTTTGCTGCCGCAGATTCAACTACTGCTACGTTATAGAACAATGCACCAGTACCTTCACGGTGTTTAATTGCTGTATCAACACCACTAGAAATAGCGGTTACATTAGCAATGGTTGGCATAGAACGAGGCTCAGAATCCATAGAGCTACCATCGTTATCCGTTTCGAATACATGATCACCACCTGCAGTTGCTTGTTTAACGATAGCGTATTGGATACCACCCACCCAACCGTTATCCCAGTCGATAGAGTCGTCATCATTTGCAGTTAACACAAGATGTTTAACCACAACTGCACCACCCCAGAATTCAACACCGTCATCAGAGTTTTCATTAACTTGTAGGTAATCAACAGTAGTACCTGAACCTACCCCCATGAAGCTCACACCGTTTAATTCGTTATCTACATATACTTCATAACCACCTTCGGTTACAATTACATACTCGATAGAACCAGAAGAATCAGCGTTGTCATCACCACCGTAATAACCTACACCACCTTCGCCAAGTACGTTACAGATACCAGTATCAGGGCACTTGTTAGATACACCAAAACCTTGAACTACTAGACCGCCCCACTCAGAAGAACCAGTCATATCGGCATCTTCAGATTCAAAGATAATCGGATTTTCAGCAGTACCTTCTGCATTTAATACTGCACCACGGGTTACCACTAATGCAGAACCTGCTTTACCTTCGATGTTAGTACCAGCTGGAATAGTTAATTCAACAGGGTTTTCTTTCAAGAAAGATACATCAGAGTCTTTTTCTAATTTTTGATCGCCATAACCTAAAAGAGTTACCCCATATAAACGGTAAGTAATAGATGAATCGAATTCGCCACCTGTTGCAGTGATACGAGTAGGAAGCGCACACACAGCACCGTTATCAATCAAATCACCGCCAAATTCTGTACAATTATCATCTGCTACTGAAATTACAGTACGTGGATTAGACTCTAGTAATTTATCGATAAAAGACTGATTATTTGTTTCTGTTTTAGTATCAGAACCACAGCCAGTTAGAGCAGCTGAAGCAGCAACCATTGCCGCTAATAGTTTTTTATTCATCATCATTATTTATCTCCAATGGATGATTGATTTCATCGAGATCTAGACTAAGAGATTAATATGACAAAAATGTAGCAAGTATATTTCAATTCAATGACAATGCATTTCAAATAAAAAAGCCAAGAACGAACTCTTGGCTAAATTTTATCGTTATCTTTTTAGAAGCTATATTAGCTATTTTTTAAAATGATAGGCCATATCCTAAACTGAAACTCATTCCAGGTTCAGATCGTTTGTACACTTTTCCACCCTGAGTATACAAACGCTCGCTATTTAAAATATTTTTAAGTTTAAAATTTATTTCCCCCTTGGATAATTTTGAGGAAAGCGTGAAATCAAGTGCAGTAAATGGTTCTTCATAGACATGAGGTACATCACCCTGACCAACCTTGGTAATACGCTCACCAATTTCATTCAAAACCAACGCTGTTTCAATTCCCAATGCATCATGATCCATGGTTAGCATAAAGTTCATTGTATACGGGCTCTGACCTTGCATACTACGGCTATCACCATATTCAGTGTTACCCGCTGGCAACACCACTTCAGAATCAATAATGGAATAATTCCCCGATAGCCCAAAATTAATTCCGCCTAAATAGGCTCCCTCAAAATCATAGCGGAAATCCATTTCAATCCCAGAATTCGTAGCACTTTGCGCATTTTGATAGGTCACACTTTCATCCGAGCCTGAGGTAACTTCAATGGTTCTCTCAATCGGATTAGTAAACTCTTTACTGAAGTAAGCAAAAGACAAACTATTCGCGCCATTACCATACAGCTCAAGTCGTGCATCAAAGTGACTAATATTAGATTCTACTAACCTTGGGTTACCTACACTTAGATCGCCACTCTCTGGGTCGATCCAGGTAGATGAAGAAAGCTCTAACATAGAAGGCCTATTTACTGTTTCGGCAATAGCTACACGGATTTGTACACCATCCCATACGCGATAAGTTCCCAAAATACTTGGCAACACATTATCTGTGGTTTGATTCACATTAATCGGAGTGTTCACTAATGAATCATAGGTGTTTAGCTCTTGCGTAAACGATTCGCTACGTGCACCTACAATAATATCTAGGTCATCAAACCAAGTGGT
>JBFEWA010000505.1:0-1523 GCA_041546605.1 Bermanella sp. | reverse complement strand
TTTGGTACATCTTCATATAGGCTTTCGATGTTGGAAAGCCCGCCCCCTAGAACAATGACATCTGGGTCCATGACGTTAATGACACTGGCTAGGCTTTTGGCTAAGCGATCCACATAGTACTCGTAACTTTGCTGGGCCAGTAAGTGACAGCTGCGTTGACTGATGATTTCTTGGCTGCTCATGGATAGTTGAAACTGTAATTTAGTTTGTTGGCTAAACCCTGGGCCAGATAAAAATGTTTCGATACAGCCTTGTTTGCCGCAATAACAGGTTTGCAAAGGTAAATCGTGCTCGTTTTGCCAAGGCAGTGGGTTGTGACCCCATTCGCCGCAGATATGGTTGGGCCCAACGATGAGTTGCTGATTGATCACCCAACCGCCGCCTACGCCTGTGCCTAAAATCACCGCAAATACACTGGTTTGGCCTTTGCCTGCGCCATCAATGGCTTCGCTTAATGCAAAGCAATTGGCGTCGTTTTCAAGTTGAATGGGGCGCGTAAGGTGTTGCGATAAGTCATAGCGAAAGGGTTTGCCGATTAAACACGTGGTGTTGGCGTTTTTAATGAGTTGCGTGTCTTTGGATTCGCTGCCGGGAATGCCGATACCCACAGGTAGCGAGTTTGCATCTAAATGCTGTTCGCACTGGCTGACCAGATCGCCAATGGTTGCAAGGATGGCTTCATACTGTTGCTGTGGATGAATGGATTTGGGCGTGGCGGTGCGAGTGCGATAACGCTCGGTGCCAGTGTGATCCAGCGCGACGATTTCGATTTTGGTGCCGCCAAGATCAATGCCAATGAAGGTGTTTGCTGTCATGTGAGTTTAGTGAGTTAGAGGTTGTTGGCCTCATCATAACTGGCAAACATGATTTTGGCTTGTTCGTCAGACTCAATTAATTTGAAACCGGTGCCAAACATCATGCTGTTGAGCTGATCACTCCACATACTTTCGACAGTAATTTTACCGGTACGTTTGCGGCCGATGTTATTGGGGAGATCCACCATGGCGAATTGGTAGACTTTGCCCACTTCGATGGGTTGGTAACTGGATACCATGATGCCGCCATCGGAATAATCCACAAGGTTGCCCATGGAAACCCCGTCTTCATTAAATACCGATACCATGCAGTGCAGGGATTTGCGAACAAATTGGCGTTGATCTCTCATCTGGCTGGCCCCTCATGGCGTTACCCTTTAAGATTAGCCCTTTCACAGACAATGACAAAAACATGGCGTTGAATATCCAATCTAATGTCCACTTGGTTCTAGGTGGTGCTCGTTCCGGAAAAAGCGGATACGCCGAATCCCTGGCCAAGGCATTTCAATGGGATGTGTTGTATGTGGCCACGGCACAAGCTTTAGATCATGAGATGCAAGATCGTATTATTCAGCATCAAGCAGATCGCCCTTCCCATTGGCAAACCATTGAAGAGCCCCTGGCGCTTTCTCAAATTATTCTAGAAAACAGCAAACATGATCAGGTAGTGCTGGTGGATTGCTTAACTCTTTGGTTAATGAATGTCAT
>JBFEWA010000412.1:0-2657 GCA_041546605.1 Bermanella sp. | reverse complement strand
GCGCTCATGTTTTACAAGGTGGACGCTTCTTACATATATGTGGCGATGCCAATAAAGGCAAGGCATTAATTTGGCTCACCGGCGTCTATCAGCAACTACAAAATAAACCATTTATTAATATCGCCATTGGCGATAGCCACAATGATATTCAAATGCTCGACATGGCGGACAAAGCATTGGTGATTCGTTCCCCTGTACACAGCATTCCCAACTTATCCCGAGTGGATGATATTTATATTTCAGATGAAGTGGGTCCTGCTGGCTGGGCCCAAGGCGTAAACCAAATTCTAGATGATCTGATTGATCTCACCGATACACAGACCAAAGGGGAACACCATGGCTGATTTTTATCAGAATGGCATTATTACCACACTGCACAATCTAACCGATCGACATTTAGCGGATTTAGAAAATGATTTGGTGAGTTTTAGTAAACAACGACCCATTGGTTTGCTTTTGCCTTCCCTGTTCTCTGAATTAGAAGGCGAAGCCTTACCCAATATTATTGAGCACATTAAGCACGTACCATATTTAAGTGAAATTGTAATTGGTTTGGATCGCGCCGATAAAGACCAATACATTCACGCCCTAAAATTCTTTTCCGCTTTACCGCAGCACCACCGTGTTCTTTGGAACGACGGCCCTAGATTAAAAGCCTTAGACTCACACTTGCAAGAATTAGGTTTAGCCCCAAAAGAAATGGGGAAAGGTCGCAATGTTTGGTACTGCATGGGCTACATTTTAGCCTCAGGCAAAGCTGAGTCCATCGCCTTACACGATTGTGACATCGTCACATACAACAGCGAATTACTCGCTCGCTTGGTGTATCCGGTAGCGAATCCATCATTTAACTATGAATTTTGTAAAGGCTACTACGCGCGAATTGCCTCAGGAAAATTAAATGGTCGTGTCAGTCGCTTATTAGTGACCCCCTTGTTACGTGCTTTAAAATCAGTGGTTAATGAAAATTTAGAATACTTAAATTACATGGACAGTTTTCGCTATCCATTAGCTGGGGAGTTTTCATTCCGTCGCGATGTTCTTAATGACATTCGCATTCCCAGTGATTGGGGATTAGAAATTGGCGTGCTTTCAGAAATGCACCGCAACTATGCCAATAATCGCTTATGCCAAGTGGATATTGCCAAAGTCTATGATCACAAGCATCAGGATTTATCCTTGTCTGATCAGCAGGCGGGTTTATCTAAAATGTCCATTGATATCTCAAAAGCCCTATTTCGAAAACTGGCCACCAAAGGCACGGTATTTAATTTAGAAACGTTCCGTACCATTAAAGCCAGTTATTTCCGCATCGCTTTAGACTTTGTAGAAACCTATCGCAATGACGCCATTATGAACGGTCTAGGTTTTGATATTCACCAAGAAGAAAAAGCCGTAGAAATGTTTGCTAAAAACATTATGGATGCGGGCAAGCGCTTTTTGGATAACCCTATGGAAACCCCTTTTATTCCCAGCTGGAGTCGTGTGCAAAGCGCCATGCCGGATATTTTTGAGCGCTTGTATCAAGCGGTTGAAGACGATCACGCTGAGTTTGCAGCCAAACTATAGGTGACCATATGAGCGATTCTCCAAAACTGGAAATACTTCACAGTAAAATTTTGCATCACCTTGAGGCTATCTACGGTGAACTGCAAACCCCTCAGGATTTAGCCCTGCTCACCGACGAACTCATGGAAATCATGGGCTTTCGTCAACATTATCAACCCATTCACCCTCATCATAACTATTGGAATGAAACCGATGTGGCTGTGATCACCTATGGTCATAGCATTCAAAAGCAAGATGAGCCGCCACTGCAAACCTTGCATGAATTTCTGAACACCTATTTAAAAGACAGCATTAATAGTGTGCATATTTTGCCGTTTTTCCCATTCAGTGCCGATGATGGCTTTGCAGTTTGTGATTACTACGAAGTGAACCCAGCACTGGGTCAATGGAAGCACATAGAAGCCATTGCCGATGAATATCGCTTAATGGCGGACCTTGTGATCAACCATTGTTCTGATCAAAGCCAATGGTTTAAAAACTTCATTAAAGGTGAAGGGGTTGGCCATGACTACTTTTATACTACTCACAAAGACGCCCCTGTTTCTCAGGTGGTACGCCCAAGAACGTCTCCCTTATTAAGGGAAACACAAACCGCCCATGGCACCGAATATGTGTGGTGTACCTTCAGTCACGACCAAATGGATTTGGACTTCACCAATCCTCAAGTATTAAAAGAATTCGTCAATATTGTGCGCGAATATTTAAATCGCGGCATTCGTATTTTCCGCTTAGATGCCATTGCCTTTCTTTGGAAAAAACTGGGCAGCAATTGCTTAAATCTCGATGAGACCCATGAGGTAGTACGTTTGATGCGCACCCTCATTGAACACAGCCACCCTGACAGCATCATCATCACAGAAACTAATATCCCTAATATTGAAAACTTGAGTTACTTTGGTAACGCTAACGAAGCTCACTGTGTTTACAATTTCTCACTGCCCCCGTTATTGGTTTACACCCTCGTAAGCGGCAATTGCCGCTACTTAAAGCGCTGGTTAATGAGCATGCCGCCGGCACAATATGGCACCACATATTTTAACTTCATCGCGTCACATGATGGCATTGGCTTACGCCCAGCCGAGGGTTTG
>JBFEWA010000478.1:0-1838 GCA_041546605.1 Bermanella sp. | reverse complement strand
TATTCACCAAGCGGTGATGACATCGGGTAGTAACGTTTCCTCGACCCCGCAAATTGAAAATACAGCGTCTGCACAGGCAGATGCGCCAGATGTATCAGAAGATGCGCCTCAACTTGAATTGCAAGCGCCTACTTCAGCATCCACTGATTTGATTGAAGTTCAGTCTGATGTGTTGGATCTTCGTATCGATCCTCAAGGTGGTGACATTGTTTATGCGGCTTTGAAAGCCTATCCACAATCATTAGATGACAAAGACATTCCATTTGTACTGCTTGAGCAAAGCCAAATGCGTACCTTCGTGGCGCAAAGTGGTTTAGTGGGCGCCAATGGCATCGACAAAGACGGTCGTGCGTTATTCTCTGCTGAGAAAACTCAGTACATCTTAGATGACAGCAGTGATGAGCTAGTGGTTACCCTAAGCTTCAAGCAAGACCAAGTGACCATCAATAAAGTATTCAAGTTGAAGCGTGGTGATTACTTGGTTGATGTGGGTTATGAAGTGCAAAACGCGTCAGCTAATCCTTGGAAAGCCAATTTCTATGCGCAATTTAAGCGTGACCGCAGTATGGATCCATCTAGCATGGAAGCCATGGGCATGGCGGCTTACTTAGGTGCGGCCATTACGCGTCCTTCTGAGCGTTATTACAAAATTGATTTCGATGATATGGATGACGGCCGTTTTAAAGAAACCATTCAAGGTGGTTGGGCGGCGTTCCTACAACATTATTTCTTAAGTGCTTGGGTGCCAGCTGAAGATGCGGCTCACACTTACAACACGCGTAAAGCCGGTAGTAACTACATTGTGGGTTACTACGATGAAGCCCTTAATGTGGCAGCCGGTGCGCAAGGCTCGACTTACACCAGCTTGTACCTTGGCCCTAAAGATCAAGATCGTTTAGCTGAGATTTCTGAAAACCTAGAACTAACGGTGGATTACGGTTGGTTATGGTGGGTGGCGCAGCCATTGTTCTGGTTGCTGCAGTTGATTCACTCGGTTGTGGGTAACTGGGGTTGGGCCATTATCTTCTTAACGATTTTGGTTAAGTTGGCGTTCTTCCCACTATCAGCGGCGAGCTATCGTTCCATGGCGAACATGCGTCGCGTGGCACCTAAGCTGACAGCATTACGTGAGCAATATGGCGATGACCGTCAGAAGCTTAGCCAAGAAATGATGGGCCTATACAAGAAAGAGCGCATTAACCCACTAGGTGGTTGTTTACCGATTTTGGTACAAATGCCGGTGTTTATCGCACTTTACTGGGTATTAATGGAGTCGGTAGAAATTCGTCAGGCGCCGTTCATGTTCTGGTTAGAAGACTTATCGTTGAAAGACCCTTACTTCATTCTGCCGTTGATCATGGGCGCCAGTATGTTTGTACAAATGCAGCTTAACCCAACACCGCCAGATCCAATGCAGGCGAAAGTGATGAAGTTAATGCCGGTTATTTTCACTGTGTTCTTCTTATTCTTCCCAGCCGGTCTGGTACTTTACTGGGTAGTGAATAACTTGTTGTCCATTGCGCAGCAGTGGTACATCACTAAGCAGATTGAAAACGAAAGTAAGTAACAAACAAACAGGGCAGTTAATCTGCCCTTTTTTCAATTTTAAGCGTCGGACGTCCGACGCCTGACGTCAGACGCTTCTATGCAACTTAACACTGACACAATCGCAGCTATTGCTACCGCACCCGGTCGTGGTGGTGTCGGCATCGTGCGCGTGTCTGGGCCTAAAGCAAAAGCCATTGCGGATCTCATGCTCGGTTTTGTGCCTAAACCTCGCTATGCCCATTACTGTCCGTTTAAAGATGAAAACCAACAAACCCTAGACGAAGGCTTAG
>JBFEWA010000269.1:0-4686 GCA_041546605.1 Bermanella sp. | reverse complement strand
GACGGTTGGGCGTATTGGAATATTGTATCTAGTGATTCTGGGGTTGTAAAAAAGCTGGCTTACCTCAGGATTAAAGAGAGCACCATTCAAAAAAGATCTTATGACGAGCTGGGTGATGATCTATGGAGCATCGTTCAGTGAATCTCATAACAAGTTTAGGCACCCTCGCACTTCGTGCTGGACCTTCGCAAACTGTCACCTTTTTTGTTCCAAAAAAGTCGCCAGCTTGCTACGGCCGGTGCTAAAAGCGTTACAAGGCGCAATTAAATTGAGAGTTCGAGTTCATTTATTAACTTTATTTACCTTCATATCTCTATTAGGTATGGAGTTTATTGCTTTTCTAATAGCTGACTATTTCGATGGAATATGGATTTTATTTGTTGCCGCTCCATTGATACTTTTGACTTCAGTTGTGTTTTGGATGCATAAAATAACATCTATCAACTGTACATCTTGTGGGAAACCTTATGGGGTATTGATTGGTATAGAGTGCTGGCCATCCTTTCCACCTAAGTGCCAAAGCTGCGGAAGTGGGATAGATGCCTTGTAACAAAAAAATCAATGTTTGCCCTACGGGCTGGACCTCACTACGTTCGGCCCATTATTTAGGGCGTTATGGCTTTCTTAAACTATGAATGTTTCTGAAATTTTTGAAGACGAACCAATTCAGTGGGGGCTACGAGGCGACCCTTGGTTGTGGCGTGAGCTAAAGTCTCAATTCGAAGACGTACCCATGCCAGAAACTCCCGAAGCCTTAAGAGTATTAATTGAAAAAGAGTATGAGTGTTCTACTGGACATCCTATCACTCATGAAAAGCACTTCGGTATAGAGCGTTTCAATCACGGTGGTATGTCTGGTGGTGGCATCAGCCCAAAATTTTGGGTAACTAAAGGTATTCCGCTACTAATAAGCCGTCACACTAAGCCATAACAAGTTGCTGTAGCCGACGTCAAACACTCGCCCCTTTGTGTTTCGCTTCGCTCAATTAACACAAAGGGGCTCCATGCTTGGCTCGGCTAAGCAAGGCGTTATGCTACAAACTCTAATTCAATTATAAGTTTTTGCTTCTCTGATAATTCATAAAAGCTAAATAAACACAACGAAAAAGCAAACCCGCATGCCAAGTCCGAATCCTAATGACATTCAGTCCTTTGCTACAGCTAAAGCGCTGGATGAATGGCTGAGCCAGCATCACGCCAGTCAAAGCGAGTTATGGATTAAGATCTACAAAAAGCACACAGGCATACCTAGTGTCACTTGGGATGATGTGGTGGTGGAGATTCTATGCTGGGGTTGGATTGATGGTATTAAAAAATCATTAGATGATGATTCGTATTTGCAGCGTATTACCCCTAGGGGGGCAAAGAGTGCGTGGTCAAAGCGCAATACTGAGCATGTGGCTAGGCTGATTAAAGCAGGGCGAATGCAACAGCCTGGTCTGGTGCAGGTAGAAGCCGCAAAGGCAGATGGGCGTTGGGAAAAGGCTTATGCGTTAAGTGAGATGCAAGTGCCACAGGATTTTATTCTGGCGTTAGATGATGCGCCAAAGGCGAAGCAATTCTTTGAGACGTTACCACAATCCAGTCGCGCCATGATTGCCCATGGACTCAATAGTGCGAAAAAGCCGGAGACGCGTGAGCGCCGCTTCCATAAGTTTATGGATATGCTGGTAAACGGTGAAAAGCCGAAATAATGCGGGTTTGATTTTGTGTGATGGTTTTATGGGTTGTCACAAAACTGTCATTTACCTTGTTTATATTGCTTCTAACACAACAGAAGCGTATGCATTGGGCAAACCCTGTATGTGTAGGTAAATAACTATGAGTGATTATGAAGAAGAGCTATTGTTGGATGTGATGGATTTTGAAGATGACGATGTCATCGATGATGGTTTTGAGCTGTAAATAGCATCCCTTTCTACGGCGTCTGCCGAAACTGGCCAAATTTCTGTGTGGCCAGCTGATAAAAACCAATTTTATTTATGCTTTTTCGCGAAAGCTTTTGCGGAACATGCCTGGCGACAGTTCTGTCCAGCGTTTAAATGCGCGCTGAAAGGCAGTGGGTGAGCTGAATCCTAGCAGGTAGGCAATTTCTCCAATGGCTAGGTCTGTGTCTTTCATGTAGCTCTCTGCCAAGCTTTTACGGGTGTCGTTAAGTAATACTTGAAAGGATGTGCCGTGGTCGTGAAGTTTGCGTCTTAATGTCCAAGGGGGCATGCCGATGCTGTCGGCCACTTGTTCAATGCTTGGGGTTTGGCCTTCTAATAACGGGCTGATTTCATCCATGACTTTTTCACTTAAGCTGCGATCTTTTGTGGCTTGCACTAAGCGTTCTTCACAGATGCCTTGTAGATTTAAAAAGGCGTTGCGGTCATGTTGCAACAGGGGCCAGCTTAAGGCGCTGGATTTAATGATCAACGCGTTGCGTGACTGCCCAAACAAGACTGGGCATTGAAAGCAGGCTTCATAGGCTTCGAAATACTCAGGCTTTTCAAATTCCACTTCCACACGTTCTACAGCACCGCTTTGGCCGCATAACCATTCAATGATTTTGTGCTGGGATGACAGAACAGAGTCCACCACAAACAGGTTGTATTCGTTATATGGGCTGATGGAGTAGAAGCTGGCTACGCCTTTGTCTTGTTCTTTGTAAAAACTGGATTGCCCGCGGCAGTTGGTGCTGGATAAGCGCTCGTAATGGGCGATGACCTTGCAAGCGGCTTCGATGTCTTTGGCGGTCATGGCCAGAAAGCCGGTTAATCCTAAAAACGGAATTTTCACGCGTTTGCCCATTTCTAAACCCAGATCGGGGCGGCCGGTTTGTTCGATGGCGCTAAAGCCGAGACGCATGAAGCGGGGAATACTGATGCGACCTTCTGGTTGCGATAGCTTGGCGTCGGATAGGTTGAATTGTTCGGCTAGGGCGGCGGCGTCGCCTCCTAGGGCTGAAACCGTATCCAATAAACCGCGTACATAGCTAACAGAGATATCGCCTAATTTCATTTGTTCTACTTGGTTAGAGATTTGTTCATCTGGGATATTGGCGAAGTCTAGCAAGAAACCTAATGTATAAGCCACTAATCGATTGAAAATAAAAACAAAAAATAAGCGGAGAGAGACATGAGCCAATACGAACATTTGTTAGAGCCATTGGATTTAGGTTTCACCAAAGCACGCAGCCGTGTGTTGATGGGTTCTATGCATACCGGTTTAGAAGAGCGTAAAGGTGGCTGGGAGCGTCAGGCTGAGTATTTTCGTCAACGGGCTGAAGGTGGCGTGGGAATTATCGTCACCGGCGGTATTGGCCCTAATACTCAAGGTGTGGGTGTGCAAGGTGGTGCCATTCTTTGCAAAGACAATGAAGACGATGTGGCCAAGCATAAGCTAGTGACGGATGCGGTGCATACGGTACCGGGTGCGCTGATTTGTATGCAGATTTTGCATACAGGTCGTTACGCTTATAACAATGAAGCGGTGGCTCCTTCTGCGGTGAAATCGCCGATCCATCCTTTCCCGCCAAAAGAATTAGATGCCGATGGCATTGAGCAACAAATTCAAGACTTTGTTACCTGTGCTTTGTTGGCGCAACAAGCTGGATACGATGGCGTTGAGATCATGGGTTCAGAGGGGTATTTCATTAACCAGTTTATCGTTAAGCGTACCAATAAGCGTACCGATGAATGGGGTGGCAGCTATGAGAACCGCATTCGTTTAGCCAAAGAAGTGGTGCGCCGTACCCGTGAAGCTGTCGGTGAAAAGTTCATCATTATTTTCCGTTTATCCATGTTGGACTTAGTGGAAGAAGGCAGCACCTGGGATGAAGTGGTATACCTAGGGAAAGAAATCGAAAAATGCGGTGCCACGTTGATTAATACGGGCATCGGCTGGCACGAAGCCCGCGTACCGACTATTGCCACCAGCGTGCCCCGTGCGGCGTTTGTGGAAGTCACTGCACGCATGAAAAAAGAATTGAATGTGCCTTTGATCACCACTAACCGTATTAATGACCCAGAAGTGGCTAATAGCATCATTGCGGAAGGCCAAGCGGACATGGTTTCTATGGCGCGCCCAATGTTGGCAGACCCATACTTTGTTACCAAAGCCGCTGCCGGTAAGGCAGATGAAATCAATACTTGTATCGGTTGTAACCAAGCCTGTTTAGATCACGTGTTCAGTGGTGGTGAAGTGTCTTGTTTGGTGAACCCATACGCCTGTAATGAAACCAAGCTGATTAACCAGCCTACAGAGAAAGTTAAGAAAATTGCCGTAGTAGGTGCGGGCCCTGCTGGTTTGGCGGCAGCCACAACCGCGGCGGAGCGTGGTCATCAAGTTACCTTGTTTGACGGGGCCAGTGAGATTGGTGGGCAGTTTAATATTGCCAAGCAAGTACCAGGCAAAGAAGAGTTTAACGAGACTATCCGTTACTTTGGCAAGATGATCGAAAAAACGGGCGTTGCGTTGAAACTGAATACCCGAGTGGATGCGCAACAGCTGATTGAACAAGGCTTTGATGAAGTCATGTTAGCCACGGGCATTGTGCCGCGTACCCCTGAGTTGGAGGGGATTGATCATCCTATGGTGATGAATTACCTAGATGTGTTGCGTGATAAAAAAGCCGTGGGTAAGCGCGTGGCTGTGATGGGCGCGGGCGGTATCGGTTTTGATGTGTCTGAGTATTTAACCCAT
>JBFEWA010000376.1:0-3035 GCA_041546605.1 Bermanella sp. | reverse complement strand
TCTAGCTCACTCGCAGCAATGCCTTTTAAATTCTTTTGTAAAAATGGCAATGAGCGAACCAACTCAGCACCAATCAACACAACACACCAAGCCGTAAACATCCAAATCAAAAACAACGGCACTACGGCAATGGCACCATAAATCAACTTATACGAAGGTGCGAAAGACACCATTTTTATAAACGCCCACTTGCATACCTCCAACAACACAGCACTAAAAATACCACCCGCCAATGCATGCTTGAATTTCACATGACAGCTGGGCAAAAAATAATACATGGCGCTCAGGGCAACCACAGACAAAATAAGCGGCAGCCATTTAAATAAGATTCGATTTAAATTAAAAACCGAATCCACATATTCCACCCATAATGGTGAACTCAACAAATAACTACTGACTAAAAAAACCGCCCCCAGCAGTAACGGTCCCAAAACAATGATCAACCAATAAAACAGTAAACGACGGCCAACCCGTATGGATTTCACACGCCAAATTTGGTTAAACGATTTCTCGATGGTCATCATCAAACTTAATGCACTGAGCAATAAGATGGCCAAACCAATCCAAGTGAGCTTTTGTGCCTGATGTGAGAAGTCACTTAAATAGGTTTGAATAGCATCCCCAGAAGTGGGAACAAAATGCTTAAAGATAAATTCATGGAAGAGATCAATAAAGGAGGCATACTGAGGAAACCAAGTCAGCATCACATAGCCAGACGCCATCAGTGGCACAATGGCAAACAAGGTAACAAAGGTTAATTCCGCCGCATTCCGACGATTCTCATTCTTTTCAAAGCGCAGTAGCAACAACCACCAAAATCGCCAAAACTGACTCACACGCAACACTCGCACTCATGGTTAATATGGGTACAATACCCCCTTTCATTCAGTTTGCAACGAGACCCGTATGACCATTGAAATCTGGCACAATCCACGCTGCTCAAAATCCAGAGAAACCCTTGCCCTGATTGAACAAAAAAACATCACTCCAAAGGTTTATCTGTATCTAGAAGAAAAACCAAGTGCCAGTGATATTCAAAACATTTTATCCAAACTCGGCATCACGGCGCGGGAACTGTTACGCAATTCAGAAGACGCCTATAAAGAACAAAACCTAAAAGATAAAACTCTGTCCGATGACGCGTTAATTACCGCCATGGTAAACGAGCCTAAATTGATCCAACGCCCTATCGTGGTAAATGGGAATCAAGCCAAGCTTGGTCGCCCACCAGAAGATGTATTGGAGATCCTATAGTGTCTTCTTATGTATTGGTGCTGTATTACAGCCACAAAGGGGCTGTGGCCTCTATGGCTGAACACATAGCCAGAGGCATTGAAAAAGCAGGCCTTGAGGCACGCATCAGAACGGTTCCACGGGTCTCAGCAGACACAGAGGCATCTTTGGATGAGATTCCCGAAGACGGCCCTCTATATTGCTCCGAAGAAGATCTACGTCAGTGCAGCGGCTTGATTCTAGGCAGCCCAGTACGCTTCGGTAACATGGCCGCAGCCATGAAGTACTTCTTGGACGGCACCAGTAACTTATGGCTCACCGGTGTATTGGCGAACAAACCAGCAGCAGTCTTCACTAGCTCATCCACCCTGCATGGCGGCCAAGAGAGCACCCTGTTAAGCATGATGCTACCGCTATTGCATCACGGCATGATCATGGCCGGCATTCCCTATACAGAGCCAGAATTATCCAGCACCTCAACCGGTGGTACCCCTTATGGTGTGAGCCACTACGCTGGGAAACACAGCGACTTACCCCTTAGCGAAGAAGAAATCACCCTTTGCCAAGTTCAGGGTAAGCGCATAGCCGAACTCGCCAAACAACTTGAGAAATAAATGAACACGTTACGCATTAGTTACTATCTGGCTCTAGCCTGCTTTTTATTGCAGTTTGTCCTGTTGGGCATTGGCAGTTTTGATCGCCCTGATATTGAAATCACAGGGGCTTACGATGTGTTTTTGGGATTACTCTGGACGGCCATTAAAGGCATCCCTTGGTTGGTATTGGTGCCCGGACTCATCATGAAGAGCAAAAACGTTTTGGCCTGGATGAGCTACATCTGTTTGGTGTATTTCATTATCTGGATGCTGTCCGCCTTTGGCGCTGAGCACAGCAATCTAGCCACCTTGGGTGTGGTGATCACCTTGATACAATTTATTGCAGCCGCCTATTACACGCGCCTGCTGAAACGCCAATAAAAAATGCCACCCTTGGGTGGCATTTAAACGCTAGCAATTGAGAGTTAATCAACCCACTCGCTTTCGTCGTCTTCATCAGCAAGCTCAGTGGTGACAGGTTCACCACATTTTTTACACTTACCTTCAATCATGATGACCCCGTCCTGTTCGTATTCAACTGGGTCCGTCATACCAAGGTCAACTTCCATACAGTTGTTGCACCAGGTTTGTTCTAAAAAAGATGCTTGCTCTTCTTCGTCGCGCTGGTAAAAATCTCTTTCTTGTCTAGCCATTTTTTACTCCAGTTTATTTAACACGGGATTGTATATGGAATACCCACGTTTTCTAGTCCTAGAAAGCAGCAGCTTCGAAGAAGATGCTTATCCTATTGCCGCTTGCTGGTCTATTGCAGACGGCCAATTAAAAGATGTACTCATTCGCCCCGAAGATGAATGGCAAGCTTGGGACGCCTCCAATGAGGATCGTCACGGCATTACCCGTAGTCAAATCGAAATGGTTGGCGAAACGGTTTTGGATGTGATTCGTGAGCTATCAGATGACGTAGACAAACAACCTGTCTACGTGAATGAGCCTTACTTGTACGAAAAATGGCTCAACACTCTTTATGGCGCCTACGGTGCGGAACTACCCTTTGATATTGTGCCGGCAACCGAACTATTCCAAATGAGCGAAGCTGAACTGGAAGAGGAATTGGAGAATCTATCGTCTAACTTACTGCTGGATCTTAAAGTACCAGAAGAGCGCGTAAGGACCTGCCTGGAGCTTTATGCCCGCCTTACCGCTGCAGGCTTGCTGGAACCTTACTCGGGCTGATTACCAATCCAT
>JBFEWA010000203.1:0-6055 GCA_041546605.1 Bermanella sp. | reverse complement strand
TGTTCTTGCAAGTGTAGCAGGGAGTGATTGTTTTCAATGATATCATCTGCGTAGCTTAAGCGGGTCTCACGATCCAACTGACTTTTGATGATCGCCTCAACTTGCGCTTGGGGATTATTGTCACGCTCACAGGTACGTTGAATTTGCACTTCAACCGGTACGTCCACCACTAAAACGCGATTCACTAATTGTGATTGACCTGATTCTATAAGAAGAGGTGAGACTAATATGGTGTAAGGGCTTTTACTGTTATTTAAGCCTTTGATAATTTCTTCACGAATGAGTGGGTGTGTCAGTTGTTCCAGCCATTTTTTTTCCGCTGGGTTTTTGAAAATAATTTCTCTAAGTTTTGCGCGGTTTAAGGTGCCGTCTTCTAATAAAATATCGGCGCCAAAATGCTTTTCAATGGCGGTTAATCCTGGGGAGCCTAAGGCCACGACTTCACGGGCAGCAATGTCCGCATCCACAATTTCAATACCAAGTTCTTGAAAGGCATTGGTAACCGCTGTTTTACCGCTACCAATGCCACCAGTAATGCCAACCACAAACATGTTATTGCATTCCCGTTAAACTGAAATAGGCTTCGGTGATGCTTTGTCCCCATAAGGCGGCAATGAAACCGGCCGCGGCTAGATAAGGCCCAAATGGAATAGGGATGTTTTTGTCACGGCCTAATATGACGATCATTAAAATACCGACGATGGCTCCCACTGCACTGGATAGTAGAATAACCAATGGGAGTGCTTGCCAGCCCAACAAGGCGCCAATGGCGGCTAATAATTTAAAGTCCCCATAGCCCATGCCTTCTTTGCCGGTTACTAACTTGAATAACCAAAATACAGACCATAAGGCTAAGTAACCCACAACGGCGCCGTATACGGCATTTTCTAATGTGGTGAATACGCCAAAACTGTTGGCTAATAACCCAACCCAAATCAGTGGCAGGGTTAAGCTGTCGGGTAATAGATACTCGTCTAAATCAATAAGGGTGAGAGCTACTAAAAAGTAAGTGAATACCAGCATTACAGCAGTTTGCGTTGTGGTACCCAATTCAAATGCTACGACTAAACCCAGTAAGCCAGTTACAAACTCTACAATTGGGTAGCGGGCACTAATGTGAGCTTTGCACTTGGCGCATTTTCCTTTTAACCAAAGATAGCTGATTACAGGGATGTTTTGCCAAGGTTTAATGGGGGTTTTACATTTTGGGCAAGCCGAGTTGGGTGTCATTAAGTTAAAGGGCGGTTGCTGTTCTAGTTTCTCCAGCTCCGCCTTTTGTTCTGTGATGTCAAAGTAATCGGCCGTGGCTTGGTTGCGCATCATGATAGGGAGGCGATAAGCCACTACATTCAGAAAGCTACCAACACAAAGGCTGATAACAAAGACGGATACAAAGAACACAAAAGGGTTTTGTACAAAAATATCTAGCATATTACGACTTAAACTATAAAAGATGGGGTGCCATTACATGGCATCACCCATAGAGAAGATTGGTAGGTACATGGCGATCAATAGGCCACCCACAACCACACCTAAGAAAGCCATAACCAGAGGTTCAATCATGGCGGTTAAGCCATCTACTAAGTTATCCACTTCTTCTTCGTAGTAGGTGGCGACTTTTTCTAACATGGCATCTAATGCACCAGACTCTTCACCAATGGCTACCATTTGCACCACCATGTTTGGAAAAATCCCTGATGCACGAATAGCGGCATTCATTTGTGTACCACTGGCCACTTCGTCTTGGATTTTTAAGATGGCATCACGGTACACCACGTTACCCGAAGCCTCGGCCACACTCTCTAGTGCGTCAACCAAGGGCACGCCGGCGGCAAATGTGGTGGATAACACTCGGCCGAAACGTGCAACTGCACTTTTCTGTAGAATTTCACCAACTATGGGAGCTTTTAAGATCAGTTTGTCTTTTTCTTCCGCCACTTTAGGGCTGCGCTTAATAGCTTCTCGCAAACCAAAAATGGTGCCGCCTATGGCGCCGAACAAAATAATATAATTGGCCTGTAGCCATTCCGAAATATTTACTACAAATTGGGTAGCAGCGGGTAACTCGCTACCGAAGCTGGAAAACATGCCTTGGAAAGTAGGTACAACTTTTACCAATAGAATAACCGTTACCACAGCGGCAATGATTAAGGTAACAATAGGGTATTTTAATGCCTTGGATACTTTTTGTTTTAACGCTTCGGACTTTTCTTTGTAAATGGCCACTCGATCCAGCATTTGTTCAAGGGCACCAGACTGTTCACCAGACTCTATTAGGGCACAGGTCAGTTGGTCAAATTGGTCTGGGTATTTTTTCAAACAAGATGCAAAGTCGTTACCGGCGGCCACGTCATCTTTGATCCCTAATACCACTTTTTGCATGGCAGGGTTTTCCAAGCCATCAGCTACAATTTCCAAACCTTGCATCAACGGCACACCGGATTTAGCCATGGTGGCTAATTGGCGCAAGAAGATAGTAATGTCGACGTTTTTAATTTTTTTGGAACCACCGCCACCACCGCCTATTCCAAATAGACCTTCGGATTTACGGCGAATACGCTTGGGCATAATGCCCTGTTTTCGAAGCTGTGCTTTTACAATAGCTGAGTTTTCACCCAGCATTTCCCCTTCGATTTTCTGCCCGCGCTTATTAGTGCCTTCCCATTGAAAGGTAATGGTTTTTGTTTTGGCCATGTTGCTACCCTTAATGCTCTGATGTCACGCGATTGGCTTCTTCTAGACTAGTGACCCCTTGGGCCACCTTCATGAGAGCGGATGTACGTAAATTATTGAAACCTTCTTTTCTGGCAACATCGGCTATCTGTATTGCGTTGCCTCCTTCCATGATAATACGAGAGATGGCATCTGTGATGCGAACTACCTCATAGATACCTACACGGCCTTTGTAACCACCGCTACAAGCATCACAACCCACAGGTTGGAATATAGTGGCTTCATGTAGCATTTCATCGGTGAAGCCAGCTTCTTTTAACACGTCTTGCGGGATGTCTGCCTTGGTTTTACACACACTACACAGGCGACGCCCTAGACGCTGGGCGATGATCAAGCTGACAGAGGTGGCAATGTTAAACGCCGGCACCCCCATGTTGGCCAAACGGGTTAGGGTTTCTGGTGCACTATTTGTGTGGAGTGTGGATAACACCAAGTGACCGGTTTGTGCTGCTTTAATGGCAATGCCGGCGGTATCAAGGTCACGAATCTCACCCACCATGACGATATCTGGGTCTTGTCGCAAGAATGAGCGCAGGGCTTCGGCAAAGTCTAAACCTACCTTGGCATTTACGTTAACCTGGTTGATACCTTCAAGGTTAATTTCCACCGGATCTTCTGCGGTGGAAATGTTACGCCCTTCGGTATTGAGAATATTCAAACCCGTATACAGGGATACGGTTTTACCGGAACCCGTCGGGCCGGTAACCAGAATCATACCTTGAGGTTGAGCAAGGGCATCCATGTACAGTTGTTTTTGATCAGGCTCATAACCAAGAGCGTCGATACCTAACTGGGCACTGGATGGATCCAGTATCCGCAAAACGATCTTTTCACCCCACAGGGTTGGTAAGGTGTTCACACGAAAATCAATGGCCTTGTTTTTGGAGATTTTCATTTTAATACGGCCATCTTGAGGAACGCGGCGCTCAGAAATATCCATTTGCGACATAACTTTAATACGCGCGGCAATTTTGCCTGCAAGATTGATGGGTGGTGACGCAACCTCGTGCAATACACCATCGGTACGATATCGCACGCGGTAGCGTTTTTCGTATGGCTCAAAGTGTAAATCTGACGAGCCCATTTTAATGGCATCCAGCAGCATTTTATTGATAAAGCGTACAATGGGAGCTTCATCCCCTGTACCGTCATCTTCGGCTTCAGGTTTTTTCGGCTCGTCTTCTTCGAGGTCTAGATCTTCGCCAAGGTCGTCAAATGCGCTATTACCGGCTTGTAGTTTTTCTAAAATGATATTGAGTTTATCGAACTCAACCACAGTGGCATCTACTGACATGCCGGTGGCAAATTTCACATCATCTAATGCAGATATATCCGAAGGATCAGCTTGGGCAAGGTGTAAACGATTACCTCGCTTGAAAATGGGTAATACCTTATGTTTTTCTAGTAGTTCAACATTCACCAAGTCTGCCACAAAGTGCTCTGGGTCCATGGCAGATAAATCCATGAATGGCAGGCCGAATTCATCGGACACCAGAAGCGCCACATCTTTGGATTTACACGCGCCAGATAAAACGCTGTGCATAATAAACGAGCGTTGCTCTTTGCTGGCTTGTGCGGTTAAGTCTAGTGCTTGTTGTTCATTGATTAGATTTCGCTCAACGAATTGACGAGCGATGCCGCTGATATTGGACATGTTACTGGCATTCTTGTTGTAATTTGCGCCTTATCATACCGCTTTTATAGGATTTAAACAGTGTTCTAGGTGGAATTTCTTAGAAGTGAGAAGGGAAGTAATGAGGAAGCGTTGGACATAAAAAAACCCGCCGAAGCGGGTTTTTTTTATGCTAGTGCTACTATGGAGTAGGAGTAACAGTAAGAGCTGGTACTTTAGGACGGTATTTTGGATTTAGTGTCATAGAAGCGTGTGTATTATCCGCTAAGAATTGGATAGTACCAGCAGCATCTAGACGAACAGCGTATACATAGCCACTTGTACCGATGTTTTGGTTAGAGTGTGCAAATTGAACAACTAGAGTGCCAACTGCAGTTGTTGGATCTGATGGATCCGCAGCAGGCGTACCAGTGTAAGTCACAGAAGCCACTTTATTCACTTGTGCGAAATCAGTAGGTAAATATGCAGTACCATTTGGCTTTAACCAAGGAATGTCACCAAGACCAGTGTTGGTTGTAGTAGCACCCATTACCGCTGGTAGGTTACCGTAGGTGGCTGAGTATTCAGACAATGCATTTTTGATGCTTTGAGTAGAAGAAGAAATAGACGTCGTAGCATCAGTACGTGCAATGTAGTCTTGGTACTGAGGAATCGCAACAGATGCCAAGATGCCGATGATTGCTACCACAATCATTAATTCAATAAGGGTAAAACCTTTTTGACCTTTCATAGTAGACCGCTCCACTTATTTATTATTGATGTTTGAATGTTATTGATTGTTTATACAATCTTTATTATTCGTTCAGATACTTTACAGCAGGTGTCGTGCCAACTGATGGCGGACAGTATTCACGATTTTAATGTCAAAATAAAGACTGTTATGTCGCAAAAAACGCAATCATCTTTGTGTTGAGTGTGTTCTGGATCACGATTGATTAAAAAAGAGTCAATCGTCATTTTGGATGGGTGACAAAAAATGTCACTTGGTGACGTGCCGTGTTTAAAAGGAGTAAAAGGATGTTGTGAATTAGATCGCACCGTGAGTGCGATCTAAGCTGATCTGAAATATTACAGAATACTGGGCTACAACATGCGCATGGATAAATCCACGGCTTTGATGTCTTTGGTGAGTGTACCAATGGAAATAAAATCCACGCCGGTTTCGGCGATGTTCACCAAGGTTTCATCTGTGATGCCGCCACTGGCTTCTAATTTGGCTTTGCCATTGGCGTGTTGAACAGCTTGCTTGGTTTCTGAAATGGAAAAGTTATCCAGCATGATGATGTCGGCGCCAGCATCTAGTGCTTGATTGAGTTCATCAAAGCTTTCTACTTCTACTTCTACCGGTTTGCCTGGTGCAATGACCTTGGCTTGCTCAATGGCTTGCTTGATGGAGCCGCAAGCGTTGATGTGATTTTCTTTGATTAAAAACGCGTCGAACAGACCAATGCGATGATTAAAACAGCCGCCTTGTGTTACGGCGTATTTAAGGGCGCTGCGCATACCGGGAAGGGTTTTACGTGTATCTAATAATTTAACCTGGGTGTGTTTCACTTGTTCACTATAAAAGTGACATTTGGTGGCCACGGCAGACAGAGTTTGCAAAAAGTTTAAGGCGGTACGCTCGCCGGTTAACAAGCTGCGTGAAGAGCCTTTGAGTTCGAATAAGGTGTCATTCGGCGCCACTTG
>JBFEWA010000511.1:0-1386 GCA_041546605.1 Bermanella sp. | reverse complement strand
TTATCTTGAAAACTGGTTTGCATCAGAACAAATTATTGAAAGAAATTCAGGCGTAAAATACCACTATCCTGTGCCTTCTATCGCCATTATGGCAAATGCGAATCGTATAAGTTATTTCGAAGAACAAGCTGTCGCACTCGAGTGGAAAGGAGTTGAGCTAGATGCGATTTTTCATGCGGTAAATATAAGTGTATTAGATCAAACGGTTTTTCATTACTTAGGCCAAGAAATAGATTTAAAGACTGAAGCGGTTCAGACTTTTAAGCAATCGTTAATTGCTTCACTTAATCGTTTGATCGGGCTCGATTCCTCGTGGTATGAATCTCAAATTATTAGTAATTATTTTGATGTGGATGCTATTTCAGCAGATACGCTTATTTCAAAAGCGATCACAAATGGGTCACCAATACTCACTGAATCTGTCATAACTGATAATGACATTCAAGCGTTTCCTGAATACATTCAGCAGCAGTTGAATTGGGCCGTCAGCAAGAATTATGAGCTGCATATTACTCAAGAAAAACAAATAGTGAATGACTGGCAGGGCTATGCTTGGATTATTATTGATCCGCATACGGGCCAAGGTGGGTACTACTTGTCAGGCGCTATTGCAGGAGGTTCGTCTACCGATTCATCCGATGTGATTTGGCAATTAGTTGACCCAGAAGAGCGATCGCCTTCAAGCGGTCTAAGAGCGTTTTCATATTTAAATGTATTGAGTTCGCACGACGATATCAAAACAGCAAATGACATTACAGAAATAGAGATTGAAGCCAGAGGTTATTTAAATGAAGTGGTTTCTAGCGTCCCAGTGACTTTTATTATTAGTCTTGGTAATGGCATGGTTAATGATGCTAAAGCTGTTACTGTTATGACGGATGAAAGTGGTAAGGCATCTGTATCGCTAAGACATGGCCCTGAAATTAGAGAGGGGTATTTATATGATGATGGTGATAAGTACTTGCAGAAATATGGACTGGTGAATGTGTCTATATCAGTTGGAAAATTGCCTCAAGATAATATTTCGAGTTACTTCAAACCAGCTGAAGGCACAATTAAGGTTAAAGATAACAGTCCTGCTGGGCCTTCATCATTAAGTATGATGTCTTACTCTATATGGGCTGAAGATGAATATGGTAACCGTATTGCAAACGTCCCTTTTGAAGTGTCTGCAGATAGGCATACACCGGAATTTGGTGATGAGCCCTATATCTTAATATTCGGAGCGGATTCGGATGTTCAAATTGGTATTTTAAATGGTTCTACAACACTAAGATCTCGTGATGTGTCATTTGACCATAATCGATATTTAGGCCCAACTACACTAAAGATTAAAAACGAGAATGGAGCCGTTATTCAAGAAAATCTATATGGGATTATTAATGG
>JBFEWA010000125.1:0-8013 GCA_041546605.1 Bermanella sp. | reverse complement strand
TGTGGTTAGGTTAAAAGGGCTGCCTTGTGTGTTTAGTTGAATGGTCTGCAGAGACTGGGGGGCCATATAGACAAATACAATGCCTAATATGATCACCACCAGTGGCCCAAGTTTACTGATGAAAGCCTGCGGGATGCGTTTTAAAAGTATCAAAGTAAGCAATGCACTGATGGCAAATGTGCCGGTGATCAGATCAGGGGTTTGGGCTTGTAAGGGGTTAGCATTGAGCATTAAAGGTACTTGTTTGCTGATAATCACCACTGCCGCTGCGCTCGTAAAACCTTTTACCACGGGGTGACCAATGAAGTGCACCAAATTACCAAGATTAAGAATGCGCAATATGCCTAGTATCAAGGCCACTTGCAGTGCCAGTAGTTGGGCCCCGGGGATGACCAGCTCTTTGGGAAGGCTAAGTAAAGCATCCCCCGTCATTAAGCTAATGATGGCCACAGGACCCACGGCTAGGGCATGACTGCGACCAAAAAACGCATAAGCAATCAGAGGAAAAATACAGCTGGCTAAGGCCACATGGGGAGGGAGCTGGGCTAATAATCCATAACCAATGGCTTGAGGGATAATCAGGATGGCAACGATTAAGCCTGCAACCAGGTCACTGCTTACGCGCCACTGACGTTTACGCCACGGAAATAGCCCATTCATGGTTTATTTCATGTCCGAACAATAAATACTCTGCAGTACTTCAATCACTTCTTTGGCTTTACTACCCTGTAATGAATAGTAAATGGTTTGTGCATCACGACGCGTGGCGACTAATTCTTCGCGGCGTAACCAGGCTAGATGTTGGCTCAGGGCGGATTGGCTGAGATCTAAGCGCTCATTGAGCTGGCTGACATTCATTTCCCCTTGGGCGAGGGAGCACAGAATCATGAGACGATTCTCATTAGCCAAGGCCTTAAGTAGTTGGGATGCTTCGGTGGCGTGAGCCTTCATTTCTTGGGCAACAGTGAAGGGTTCCATGGCTTCCTCGAATAAATAGATAAGCTTTACTAAATTTAACACAAGAATTTAATGAAAGCTAAATTAGATTTTGCTAATGTAGTTAAAAATCAATCAAAGCGATGTGAGTTATGCGAATAGAGAGTTTTTACCATCAGGATACGCAAACCTTCTGCCACTTGGTTTATGACGAACAAGCGCGCTTAGGCGCATTGATTGATCCGGTGGCGGATTATAAAGCCAATAATGGCAAAGTCTCCCATGAGTTTATGGATGAGATCATTACCCGCATTCAAAGCTTAGATCTTTCTATTTCCTATGTGTTAGAGACCCATGTGCATGCGGATCACTTAACGGCGGCTCAGTATGTGAAATCCCATGTGGGTGGGCAGGTTTTCATTGGTCACAATGTGGGTGAAGTGCAGAGCCATTTTGATCAGGTGTTTGGTATTAATAGTGCCAAAGAGCACTTATTTGATGGCTTGTTGAAGCCAGGTGATGCCCTGACAGTAGGGGATATGACCTTACAAGCATTGGCGACGCCTGGGCATACGCCCGCCTGCTTAAGTTATGTGGTAAGAGCCCCTAATGAGCCTGTGCATGTATTTGTGGGGGATACCCTCTTTATGCCAGATGTGGGCACGGCCCGTTGTGATTTTCCTGGTGGCGATGCGCAGGCGTTATATCGCTCTATTCAAAGTATTTATGCGCTGGGCGATGATGCACAGCTACATATGTGTCATGACTATCCGCCAAATGGCCGTGAAGTGCGCTCTGTGGTGTCTGTATTGGAGCAAAAACAGCACAATATACATTGCACACAAGATACTAGCGAAGCCGCGTTTGTGGCAAAAAGGCAAGGCAGGGACGCGCAACTGGATGCGCCTCGCTTAATTTTGCCAAGTTTGCAGGTGAATGTGAGAGCAGGCTTTTTGCCGCCAGCGGATGAACAAGGGCGTCGCTTTTTAAAGATTCCATTACGTTGAATGGTAAAGAATAGCCATAAGCAAAGCCTTTCTTGTGCAATTTAATTATATTCTGCTAGCTTTAGTGGTATCGAATAAGAAGAGCAGGGAAGGTCATGTCATTTTCAAATCGATGGGTGCTGGCCGATGGCACCCTCAATGATGAGCCTATTACCATACGCTATCGTGAGGAATTAGATGCTCAGTTGTCATCTGGGGAATTTGGCCAATGCGTGCAAATTTCTTGGAATGCCGCCAGTGTGGACCCTAAAACCGGTTACCCCAGTGATTCTGAATTGATTAAGATCGATGACTTCAATCAGAAGCTAATGAGTGCCATCGAAACCGATGCACACGCTTTGGTGGTCATGGTGATCATGTGTCAGGGAATTAATCAGTGGATTCTGTACGCAAAAGACACGGCCCAGATGCAAGCGGATTTAAATACCATTCCCACCGATACCGGGTTGTATCCCATTGAGATCGTGGCAGAAGAGGACGCCGAGTGGGCGATTTTTACTCAATTGCGAGATGCCATTAAGACTCAGTGATCTAAATGACATTCATAAAAAAAGCCGCAACAGCGGCTTTTTTTATGGGCGTTAGGCTGGCGGGTTATCGTCTGAGTTTTCTTGGCGAGTGCCTTTGCGTTTAGCGGCCTTTTTCTCTTCTAACTCTTGCGCTTTACGCTCTGCTTCAATGGCAAGAGCTTCTTCTTCGGCAAGCATCATTGCAGGGGTTTCATAGGTGATGTTACCTAATTTACCGGAGCGTAATTCATGAATCAGAATCTCCGCCGCTTTGTGCATGTCGACCACGCCACCAGAGCGTAAGCATCCTCGCTTGCGACCAATGGCATCAATGAGGCGTTCACCGGTTTCAGGTAGCTCTGAAAGTTTGTAGCGTTCTTTGATGGTGTCTGGATATAACTGCAACATCATATTGCCGGTGAATTCCGCAACTTCAAAATAATCCAATGCGGTATCACGCACCGCTCCGCTGGCGGCTAGACGAAAACCACTGCTGATGTTGTGGATCTTAGGCCATAAGATTCCAGGTGTATCTGACAGCACAATACCGTCATTAATTTTAATTTGCTGAGGGTGACGGGTTAGGGCGGGCAAGTTACCGGCTTTGGCCACGGTGCGCCCCGCTAGGGTATTAATAAGAGTGGATTTCCCCACATTGGGAATGCCCATGATCATGGTGCGAATGGACTGCTTCTTTTCTTGGCGATCCGGCAGCATGCTTAAGCAATATTGTGTGATGGCTTTAACTTGCTTTTTATCTAGGCCGGTGAGGGCCATAGCCTTGGTGTTAGGTTGGCTATTGAAATACTCCAACCAAGCTTGGGTATGAGCTGGATCAGCAAGGTCGGATTTATTGAGTAATTTTAAGCAGGGTTTGCCAGCGCGTAATTCAGGAACCAGAGGGTTTTCGCTGGAATACGGTAGACGGGCATCTAATACCTCAATCACCAAGTCGATTTGCGGCATCATCTCGGTTATTTGTTTACGTGCTCGGTGCATATGACCGGGAAACCACTGAATAGCCATGCAAAAACCTTAGTTGCCACAATTAAAAAATAGCTGGGTATTTTACGGGGTTATGGGCGGGGGGGAAAGGAGAGAGTGATTGCCTCGAGCTGAGGCAATCATTTTTCGCGAGTAATTAAGCAAAAATAGAGTTATTGCTTGGGGTGTACTCTTCAGATTGTTCTTCTTGCTCAGCAACAGGTGCTGATTCTGTTTGTGCCTCTTCTTCCGTTCCTACTGCAGAAGATTCGTCTTGATCGTCCATTTCAGCCGATGTTTCGGTTGTTTCTTGATCAGAGAATTCACCACGTTGTTCTGCTAGGATTTTCTGAGCAAGTAGTTCTTGCTGTTTTTGTTGCTCTTTTTCAGCTTTGCGCTCGTCTTTGATGCATTGCTTGTCTTGAGCTACCCAGTTCACACCAGTCACTTCAAGGCTTGATAGACCTTGCTCTTCAGCGATTTCAGCGGCGATGCTGCTGGCTAGTTCGTCAGCGTCTTTGGCCAGCATTTTACGCTCAACCGGCTCAAGTGCCGTGAACATGTCTAAAATAGCTTGGCTAAGCGCTTCACGTACCAATTGGCTCTTGTCCTTGTTAAAACGCTTAGAGATAGTGTTGATCATGGCCATATCGGCACTGCTTACACTGACATCAATAGGCGTGAAAGTGGACTCTTGAGCAATACGCTCTTGTTCTTCTAGGTAAAACTGTTCGATTAATGATTGCGCTTTGCTCATGCTGTCACCTCATACTAAATGTGAGGTAATTTATACATGCCTGTCATCTCTTCGTCAATGTGAATCTGTATATCCATACATGGTTTTTGATAGACAAAATGCGTATAATTTTTTTAATTATCAATAGGGGCTTTAAATGTCTATTCAGCAAATTATTGAACAAAAATTGAACGATTCGTTTGGTGTGTTTCATTTGCAGGTGGTGAATGAATCTCACATGCATAACGTGCCAAAAGATTCAGAAAGCCACTTTAAAGTGATTCTGGTATCCAATGATTTCGCGGATATGAATAAAGTGAAACAACACCAAGCGGTATACAAGGTACTGGCTGATGAGTTAGCCGGCGACATCCATGCGTTGGCACTACACACCTATACCATTGATGCTTGGCAGCAAACTCAAAGTGCACCAGATTCGCCAAATTGCATGGGTGGTAATGGCAAATAACTGGATTTGGCGCTTTTGACAGCTGGCTTTGCCTTTTTAGTCATTGTCGGGTGATGACAGCTGCGTATACTGCTAAATCCACTCACCGTTGATAATGAGGATAATAAATGAAACGGTTTACCATGCTTGCAGGTATTGCATTAACGGCCCTGAGCTCCTGGAGCTTTGCTGAAGTCAGTCCTTGGGAATTAGAAGCCCACGATGAAGATTTAGATATTAAAGTCTTTACGCGTGAGGTTGCGGGTTCTGAATTAAAAGAATTCAAAGGTATTACACACATTAAAGCGGATGTGAATGCGTTTGTTGCTCTACTTAAAGACGATCAAGAGGCCACCTCTTGGATGCATAATGTGATCGAATTTGATGTGAAAGAGCGTGTCAGTGATGAAGAAAGCTTGGTGTACACAGTAAATGCGGCCCCATGGCCGGTTACCAATCGTGATACTTATATCCGCTCAATTTTTTCGGCGGATGAAAATGGTGTGGTGACCTCATCCATTAAAGCTGAACCGGATTACGCCGAAGTAGACGAAGACTATGTGCGTATGCCAAGTGTGGACGGTGCATGGACATTCGCGCCGCAAGCGGATGGTATGGTGGAAGTCACCTACCAAGTGCATGCTAATCCAGGTGGTTCATTACCAGATTGGTTGGTGAATGCCATTGTGGTGGAAACACCAATGGAAACCTTGACCAACCTGCATGAAAAAGTGCAAGAAGAAAAATATCAAAACCAGTCTTTTGCGTTTATTGAGAATGCAAAAGCACAAACCGCTTCTGCCGCATTAGTAGCAGAATAAGTTAAAAAAATACCAAGCTTAGCTTGGTATTTTTTTGTCTCGCTTTATTGTTTAAGTTTTCAGTCTTGAGTCTTCAGTCTTAACTAAGCAGTTCTTGGTTGCCACCAAATGCCGCCGTGTTGGTGGTGATGGTGTATTCTTTTACAAACGCATGAACATAGTTGGGGCCGCCTGCTTTAGGGCCTGTGCCCGATAAACCGTGCCCGCCAAAAGGTTGCGAGCCGACTTTGGCAGCCACCATATTTCGATTGATATAAATATTCCCCACAATGGCTTTACTGGCAATGTAATCAATCCAGCGTTGATTGCGACTATGTATACCTATGGTCAGGCCATAACCACTGTTGTTCACCTGTTTTAGTTTGTCATCTAACTCATCATGTTCAAATGGAATGATGTGCAAAATTGGACCGAAGTGTTCACTGGTGAGTTGATTGAAATCAGAAATCTCATAGGCACAAGGAGCTAAATAAAGCTCACTAGGTAAAGAGTCCGGTAATGTGACTTCGGCAATGAGCTTGCCATTTTCATTTAGCCACTCAATGTGCTGTTGCAGTTTTTGTTTTGCGGCTTCATCAATGATCGGGCCAAAGTCAGAGTCTCTTAAAAAAGGCGATTCTACGTTTAACACGGCCAAGCGGCCTCGTAAGGCGTGGTAGAAAGCTTCTTTAATGTCGTTTTGTATAAACAGCACCCGTAACGCGGAACAACGCTGGCCTGAATTATCAAATGCAGATGTAATCACATCAGGGATTAATTGATCAATTAGAGCGGTGCTATCGGCAAACATCACATTTTGGCCACCGGTTTCAGCCAATAACGGTACAAATTTATCGCAAAAAGTGAGTAACCAAGTTTGGATTTGTTTGGCCGCAGATGTGGAGCCAGTAAAACACACCATGTCGATGAGCTGTTGCTCTAGCAAGGTTTTACAAATCATCTCGCCGCTGCCTGGCATAAAGATTAATTGGTTTTCGCTGATACCAGCTTGATACATGATTTCAACCGCGCGCTGAGCAATGATGCTGGTTTGTTGAGCCGGTTTGGCAACCACTCGATTACCACAGGCGAGGGCAGCACACACTTGACCAACAAAAATCGCCAATGGGAAATTCCATGGGCTGATGCACAGTACGGTTCCCCTTGGGCGATACTGCAAGAGGTTTTCTTCGCCGGTTACCGAATCCAAAATAGAGGGGTCAGCAAAATTCTTTTGGGCTTGGCGAGAGTAGTAACGACAAAAGTCGATGGCTTCTCTGACTTCGTCCACTGCGTTTTGTAAGGTTTTACCTGCTTCCTGCATGCACAAGAAAATCAGCTCATGTTTGTGCTTGGCCAGTTCGTCGGCAATGCGTTCAACGCTAGATGTTAGGGTTTCTAAATCGTCATATTCAAAGGATTGATGCTTTAGAGTGTCGCAACACGCTTTAATGGCCACTTCGTCGCTGTGATAGACGATGCCGGTTCTTTGGTTGTCCACTGGGCTTTTGGCATCTCTTGGTAACACATGTTTGAATTCTTGACCGTTGATAATGGGGCAAGCTTCGTAGTGTTCTTCATAGAAGGGCAGTACCGCATCCATAGTGCGGTAATAAAATTTATCATGGGCCAGCTCTATGCCATGGCTGTTGCGATAATCAACAAATATTTCCCCGGGCAAGGGCACATTAGGATTCATTATGGAGGACTGAATTAAATTGTCCGCTGGGTGCTCAGTTAATGTGTGAAACGGCACCTGAGGATCGTGTACTTTAAACACAAACGAACTATTGGCGCCGTTCTCAATGAGGCGTCGAACTAAATAGGGCAGTAGCTCATGGTGTAAACCAATGGGCGAATAAATACGGCAGGGGATACCGTGTTGTTCGTTTACTTGATCGTACAAGGCTTGCCCCATACCTTGTAAGCGTTGAAATTCAAATGGCACACTGGATTCTTGTTGCAATATGAATTGCACGGTCCAAGCATTGTGTGTGGCAAATTTGGGTTTTAGCCATTGCTGGCGCTCATTTAATAAAAAGCGTACACAGGCGAGGTAGTTAAGATCGGTACTGGCTTTTTGGGTGAACACAGGGTATTCGGTTAAACCCAGTTGTTGTGCCCATTTGATTTCAGTGTCCCAATAGGCCCCTTTTACTAAGCGAACAGGAATGGCGATTTGCTGTTTCATTCCCAGCGCATACAGCCAATGCAAAATGCTCAGTGCGCGTTTGCCGTAGGCCTGTACCACGATGCCAAACTGCCCCCAATTGGATAAGTCTTGATGACTTAAAACGGTTTCAAATATTTGTAGGGAAATATCTAAACGGTATTGCTCTTCTGCATCTATGGTAATAGGCACGTTTTTCTCACGAGCCTTACGGGCAAGGGTGAGTAAACGATTAATAATGACAGGCAGCGCCTTATGTTGCTGACTCGGCTCATATCTAGGATGTAGTGCAGACAGTTTAATAGAAATATTATCGGCAAGTTCTTGCTTGCGTTTGTTGCCCAGGGCCACCACATCAATAGCGTGACTGTAAGCATCGAAATAGCGCTGGGCATCTTCTTCACTTAATGCTTGTTCCCCAAG
>JBFEWA010000143.1:0-7441 GCA_041546605.1 Bermanella sp. | reverse complement strand
ATGGTGAGGTCTATATTTAATTTTTGCCAAATACTGCGACCACGCTGCATGCTGCCGTCGTCAAGCTGACGAATAAAATCACCGGCCATGGCTTACTCCCAATGCCTCATGGGATAGTTTAAAAGTCATAGGCTATCCCTTTTGGCTCATTATCCAACAAATAGCGGTCAATCACTTTGCGCGAAATAGGCCCTGCGGTTTTACCTGCAGACTCCCCATTCTCTACAACCGTGGCTACCGAAATTTTTGGCGATTCCACAGGTGCGAAACTGACAAATAACGCGTGGTCCCGTTGTCGCTCAAGCAAGGCCTCGGAGTCGTACTCCTCGTTCTGTTTGATACCTACCACTTGAGCTGTACCGGTTTTCGCCGCCAAGCGATATTGCAGGCCTTCTTTCAATACCTTGGCCGTGCCAAGATAGTGCTGAATAACCCCTTCCATAGCGTGATTCATTTTGTCCCAGTTTTCAGGATTCTTAATGATCACATCCTCTGGACGGTCTTCTTCGATTAAGGGCTCACCATCAATTAACTGCACCAGCTTAGCACGCTGCCATTTGCCTTTTGCTGCGTAAACATTGGTAGCCGTTGCCAACTGCAATGGTGTTGCCAGCATATATCCCTGACCCAGACCGAGGTTAAGCGTATCACCTGCATACCAAGAACGACCACGATAGGTTTTCTTCCAATCGCGATCAGGCAGTAACGCCGGTAATGCATTGCCAATGTCTAAGCCTGTATTTTTGCCAAACCCAAACTTAGATAAAAACGGATGTAAATTATCAATACCCGTTCTAAACGACATTTCATAAAAGTAGGTATCGCAACTCTCGATAATGGCATGGCGCAAATCAATATGATCGCCATGCCCCGTGCGCTTCCAATCTCGATATACGCGCTCGTCGTTTTCCAACATATACCAACCAGGGTCTTCGATTTCTTCTTTCCAAGTGGTCACACCATATTCTAAAAACGCCAAGCCAATGAACGGCTTCATGGTGGAACCCGGTGGATATTGCCCACGCGTGGCGCGATCAAACAGCGGCGTGTCTAACGAATCGCGCAATGCGTTGTAATCTTTATAACTGATACCGTTCACAAATAGATTTGGATCAAACGACGGGCTGGATACCATGGCCAACACACCGCCGGTTTCTGGATCCATGGCCACTAAGGAACCACGACGACCGGCAAATTCCTTCATAGCCGTGCGCTGTAAACGAGCATCCAAATTTAAAATTAAGTTCTTACCCGGAATGGGGCTTTGTTTTTCCAATACTTTTAAAATGCGCCCCTGAGCATTGGTCTCAACTTTTTGATAGCCCACCTGCCCATGCAATTCTTTTTCGTAATAGCGCTCAATTCCAATTTTACCGATACGACGTGTGGCCTTGTATTGAATGGGGTCTAAGCGTTTTTTCTCAGACTCGTTCATTTGTCCCACGTACCCCAGCACGTGCGCAAAATCTTCACCCATAGGATAGTGGCGCACTAATTCTGCCTCTACTTGCACACCAGGTAAGAAATAGTTGTTCACCATGAGTTTGGCAATTTCGGCTTCATCTAAGCGGAATTTAAGTGGAATGGCTTCGTAGGGTCGGCGATAGGATTTGAGCTTTTTATCAAAACTCTCTTGCTCTTCTGGAGATAAACCAATCAGGGTATCAATGAGTTTGAGGGTACGAGTCATATCTTTAACTCGTTCCGGCACCAAGGTTAAGCTATGACTCGGTAGGTTTTCGGCCAGTAACACGCCATTGCGATCAAAGATCAAGCCACGGATAGGCTCGACGGTTTTTAACTGTACGCGATTGTTTTCAGACTTACTGGCGTACAACTCATATTGAGTAATCTGCAGGAAGACCATGCGCCCAGCCAAAACACACAACAGCAGGAACACGAAAAACGCGGCAAGATAAGCGCGTTTGCCGAAAATTTCTTTTTCTTTTCGTGCGTCCTTTTGCTCAAAACTCATTTACTATTCACTTTTGGCGCAGGTAATGGCGTGTGTACCATTTAGGCTTTTTTATTATTAAAAAACAAGTAGTTACTTTCGACCACTGAGCTTAACACAAACCCCACAGAATGCTCGAATAGCGGCTACTTGTGATAAGGGTGGTTATTTAAAATGGTCCAAGCGCGGTAAAGCTGCTCCGCCAATAAAATGCGCACCAAAGGATGGGGCAAGGTTAGTGGGGATAGGGACCACTTATATTTGGCTTTATTTGAGCACTCTTTGCTTAACCCGTCCGGCCCACCTATGAGCAAATCCACGTCTTGACCAATCATGCGCCAGTCCGTTAATTGCTCCGCCAGCACTTCGGTACTCCAAGGTTTACCCAGTACTTCCAGTGCCACGCAGGTATTTTGCGGCTTCATGGCCGCCATCATGGCTTGGCCTTCTTTCTCGATGGCCTTGGCGACGGATTGGTTTTTGCCCCTAGGGCCCAATGGCAGCTCAACTAATTCTAGGCGGCAATCATTGGGAAGGCGCTTGGCGTATTCATTAAAGCCCTGTTCAACCCAAGAGGGCATTTTACCCCCTACGGCAAGAATTCGAATCTTCATGAATCTTATTGCGCCACTTGTGGCTCGCTCCACAAGCGCTCAAGGTCATAATGTTCACGGGCCTGACTGGTCATTACATGAACAATCACATCACCCAAATCAATCAGAACCCAGTCGCTATTACCGCGACCTTCTGAGCCTAATGGCATGTGGCCCGCTTCTTTTGATTTTTCAGAAACATTATCCGCAACAGCTTGTACATGACGGGAGGAAGTACCCGTGGCAATCACCATCATATCGGTGACAGAAGTGCGATCAGTAACATCGATGGTCACGATGTCTTGTGCTTTCATATCTTCTAGTGCATTGATCACTAGCTTATTTAATGCTGCAGCATCCATTGATTTCAGTTTTTACCTCGGTAGAGCCCATGTTGCTCAATATAGTTCATAACAGGCTGTGGCACATGGTGATCCACAGATTCTTGTTTATGTAACGCCTCTCGAATCTCCGTCGAGGACACGTCCACTGGCTCAAGTGCCAACTGTATAAAACAGCCTTTTGCCTGCTGTTTGAAAAACGCTGTATCGGTTATGGCCTGTGCTGGCCATATTTGGGTATCACTCGGGGCTAGCGTATCCGCACCTCGATTCACCACAATCACATTGGCTAGCTCAAATACCTGCTGCCAATTACGCCATGATGTGATGCTTCGAGCCGTATCCGTACCCACCACCCAACAAATATGAGTTTTATCGCCCAATTCATCTCGCAGCTGCCGCAGGGTTTCCACTGTATAGGTGGCCCCTTGGCGCTGAATTTCCCGCGTGTCTAGTGCCAACGTTGGCGCATCTTCCAACGCCAATGTCAGCATGGCGAGACGGTGCTGAGCATTAGATGTGCCTTGCTTATGATAGGCATCACCACAAGGCATCATATGAATACAAGGGTAGCCCATAACCTCGGCCAGTTGCTGAGCACTTTTAAGGTGCCCATTATGCACAGGATCAAATGTCCCACCCATGACCACATAGGCCGTGTTTTGCGGATGATCAGTGACGGATATGCCCATCACCTAACACCACCCACTTTTGTGAGGTTAAGCCATCTAAACCCACTGGGCCACGGGCATGAATCTTATCTGTGCTAATACCAATTTCTGCTCCTAGGCCGTATTCGAAGCCATCGGCAAAGCGCGTGGAGGCATTCACCATAACGGAGCTTGAGTCCACTTGACGCAAGAATTGACGGGCCTTGGTGTAGTTTTCAGTGATAATACTATCGGTATGGTGGGAGCCATAACGATTAATATGCACAATGGCTTCATCCATGTCTGCCACCACTTTCACCGCTAGAATCGGCGCAAGATATTCTGTGGACCAATCTTCTTCGCTGGCAGCATTCATACTGCTCACGATGCCACGACTGGCGTCACAACCACGTAATTCCACGTCAAGCTCAGCATAGGCTGTGGCCAACTGTGGCAACACTTTTTGCGCCACTTGCGCATTCACCAATAAGGTTTCCATGGTGTTACAGGTACCATAACGGTGGGTTTTGGCATTGATAGCCACATTCACCGCTTTGCTTAAGTCAGCATCGCTGTCGATGTACACATGACAAATGCCATCTAGGTGTTTAATAACGGTCACTTTCGCGTCTTTGCTGATGCGCTCGATCAAGCTCTTACCGCCACGAGGCACCACTACATCCACATACTCTTGCATGGTGATCAACTCACCCACCGCCGCACGATCTGTGGTTTCCACCACTTGCACCACGTGTTCAGGCAAACCGGCTTGCGCCAAACCACTACGAATACACTTGGCCAATGCTTGATTGGATTCAATGGCTTCGCTGCCACCACGTAAAATCGCCGCATTGCCTGACTTCAGGCACAAGCTCGCCGCTTCGATGGTCACATTTGGGCGAGACTCGTAAATAATGCCGATTACCCCTAATGGCACGCGCATTTTGCCCACTTGAATGCCGCTTGGGCGGTAATCTAAATCGGTAATGCCGCCCACAGGGTCCGGCAGTGCAGCCACTTGGTGTAGACCTTCGATCATGCCGTCGATACGTGCAGAGGTCAGCTCTAAACGATCTAACAAGGCGGCATCTAAACCATTGTCTTGGCCACGTTGCATGTCTTTTTGATTGGCCGCGATTAGCTCATCCCTTGCTGCTTCAATAGCATGGGCAATGGCCAACAGGGCTTGGTTTTTCACGCCGCTATCTGCTTTTGCAATCTCAGCGCTTGCTGCCCTGGCTTGTTGCCCCAGTTGCAGCATGTAAGCGGTTACATCCATCGAATCTACCTAATTGATACCGAGCCTGACTCCCCCTTCATCAGAAGCCAGCCGATATGCTTGAAATAAAGGGAGGCATTATACCTGAACCTAGGCCTGACCCAAACTATGATTCTGACGTGCTAGTATTAAATGACCCATCCTAGGTAAGATAAGCACTTAATTAAACCCAAAAGGACTCGGCTCTTGGCCCCAAAGGACCCCAACACATTACCCCAGATCTCCGTCAACCATGTTCGCATTGTGTTTTGTGGCGTTGGTGCGGGTATTTTGAGCCTAACTGCCTACTTGGACTACATAGCTTCTAGCTTGCTGTTGGCCCTCTCAACCCTGGCTTTAGCATTTGTGCTGCTCATCAATGGCATTCAGATGTATTTTTCTAAGCAGGAGTACTCGCTGCATCATGTGGATGCCTTGTTTTTGATCTTATTAGCGTCATTCTCTTTATTTGCATCCGATGTAAAAGGAGAGCACAGCTATTGGCTGTATTTTTATCCGATTGCGGCGTTCTTTTTGTTTCCACTACGTACAGCCATTTGGTATGTACTGGGCTATACACCACTGGCGCTCTACATCATTTTTCAATACAGCCCACCCCTGCTACAAGGGCAAATCTGTTTTAGCTATGCTGCCATTGCCACCGTGGCATTGTTTCTCGCCATGGTGAAATCTCGCACCAATCAATTGTTAGAGCCTCTCATTAGTAGTGATGCAGACACCGGCGCACAACTGGAAAAGTTTTTGCGCCCCGCATTAAAAACCGAAATCAATCGCGCCGAGCGTGAAGGCACAGGCCTTTTATTGGTGTATATAAAACATCAAGCCAGCTTGCACAAAGGTGAAAAAACCGTCTCCCTGATCAAACAATGCGCGCAAGCCATCGCACAATATCTGCGACCGTTTGATCAATACTATCGCGTACAAAAAGACGCTTTTGCCATCATCATGCCCCACGCTAACTCACAAGATGCATTGTTAACGGTAAAAGACATGATCAAAAACATGCCCGCTATCATGCAAGATAATATTCAAGTGGGGTTTGCCAGTTTAAATGTGGATGACACAGAAGAAACATTGATCGAACAAGCACTCAAGGGGCTCAAACATGTTTGATATCAGCATGGAAAAAGAACCCGCCCTCAGCTTGCTATACGCATTACTCACATGCGCCATGAGCTTACTGTGCGTGAGCCATTATTTTTTTGGACACTTTGATATTTTGCTCATTCAGCTAATATCCATTGCTATTTTAATGTTCACATCGATCTTTTTATTTTTAAATCGTAATCGTGCGATAGGGCGTTATATTAATTTACTCACTCTCACATCCATTGCCCTATTGGCTCAATACCAATTAACGTTTAATCCCGAACTGACCCTGCACTGGATTTATGTATTTCCTGTTTTGAGTTATTTTGCGCTGCCGATTCGCTGGGCGTTTATATTAAATATCACCGTCATGGCTTGCACCCTATCCCAATTGCTTTTCATGATGAGTTTAGAGGACACCATTCGAGCCTTATTTATTTATATGCTCATCGGTTTGTGCTCTTTTTGCTATGCCTATGTAAACATCCTTAAGCAAACCAACTTATTAAAACTGGCCGTCACCGATTATCAGTCCGGTGCTTATAACAGCCGTTATTTATTGCATAATCTGCACCAAGAAATCGCTCGCAGTGAAACCACCAACCGCACCTTATCCATGCTGGCCATTACCATTGATGACTACCAACAGATTCAAGATATTCATGGTAAAAATATCAGCGGAAAACTATTAAAATCGTTTCGCTACAAATTAATTGTCTTGCTTCGAGCTGGGGATGAAATTTTTCATAACGGCAAAGGCACGTTTTATATCTTGCTGCCCAACTGTTCCATGGAGGGTGGCATCGTCCTAAAAGAGCGTTTACTCAAACAAATGGAAGAAGAACAATGGGGAGACGTGGGAGACTTACAACTCAACGTCGGCTTGGCAAGCCTCAACCACAAAGAAAATGCCGCCAGTTTCTTACACAGAGCCAGTGGCTTTGTACACAAACAACAACAAACCGCGTTACGCTTAATGTCGTTTAATCATTAAATATGCTGGATTCCTCACTGGATTTTTTAACTCAACACCCTGAGTATATTTTGTTTGCGGCTTTCGCTGTGGCTCTAACCGAATCGCTGGCCGTGGTGGGGATTATCATCCCAGGAGTGGGTCTGATCACCGCCATCAGTGTACTAGCGGGAAACCTACAACTGAATGTCACTGCGTTAGTGCTTGCTGCCATCATGGGAGCATTTATGGGGGATGCGCTAAGTTATTACTTAGGGCGCGTTTTCCAGCCACACCTGCCGCATATTTGGCCATTTAAGCAACACCCCCATTGGATTGAATCCGGAACCCACTTTTTTCAGCGCCACGGCGGAAAAAGCATTTTCTTCGGACGCTTTATTGGCCCCATTCGCCCATTTATTCCCATGGTGGCGGGCATGATGGGCATGCAGCAAAAACCGTTTTTCCTACTGAACTTTGCATCGGCTGTGTTATGGGGAATGCTGTATTTACTACCGGCTTACTATTTAGGTGAAAGCATTGATCTGGCAGGCCTATTCAGTTGGCAAGGCATTACGATACT
>JBFEWA010000436.1:0-2350 GCA_041546605.1 Bermanella sp. | reverse complement strand
CCTGAATCGATCCCGCACTCTATGGTTTGAATTAGGCTATAGCCACAATGGCGAAATGGAATACGAAGACACCAAGCTGAATAGTCAAACCCTGTTTACTGGGTTAAAACTGACAACCGATCCCATGACTAATACATCCGCTTTTATAAGAGCAGGCGCCGGTAAAACTTGGACAGCCGTTAATACCCTAGGCGAACAAGAAGAGAAAAACTCAAGCAACACCTATTATGGAGGTCTTGGCTTGAACTTTCGCTTGGACTACGAGCAGTCCATCATCATCGAAGTACAACACCTTAATGATGCCAGCAGCGACGAAGCCATTAATGGCGTGTTTTTAAGCCTTAATCAGTTAATCTAAAACCCCCTACATGACATAAAAAAAGCCAGCCATGAATTATCATAGCTGGCTTTTTTTATGAGCTCTCAAGCTTCTAAGTGAACTAAGTTAAATCCACCACACTTGAGCTTAACCCGTTTGTTTTAACCGACGCCTTACCCACATCACGCGCCTGTTTAGATTGGTACATCTGGCTGGTACCAATGACTTCATGATTATCTGCACGCAACACAAAATAGAAGCGATCATCTTTGGCTAGGTTATCCAAATAGTTACCATCAAACTGACTATTCACACGCACCGATTCGATACCGTTTTCAGCATTATGTTTTTGTGTGTAGCCTTCACTGGCTAGGATAATTTCGCCATTGCCCGCTTTTAAATGAAAGTAATACTGTTGATCTTGGCCTACAAAAATTTCGTATTTCCCTGACATGTTTTTCGTCCTTGTTGAAGTCATAAAAAAACCGCTTAATCTTTCGATTAAGCGGTTTCTAAGATATCACTCACACCTGGCGAGGTGTATTAGAAATCTAGGTTTTCTACCAACAGCGCATTGCTTTCAATGAAGGCGCGACGCGGTTCTACTTCATCACCCATTAGGGTTGTGAAGATTTGATCCGCCGCTACGGCGTCTTCAATGGTGACGCGCAACATACGACGGGCGTTAGGGTCCATGGTGGTTTCCCAAAGTTGCTCTGGGTTCATCTCACCCAAACCTTTATAGCGCTGGATGCTGTAACCACGACGGGCTTCATTCATTAACCAAGCTAGAACATCTTCAAAGGTTTTCACTTCGGATTTACGCTCACCACGTTGGATGTACGCACCTTCTTCCACCAAGCCTTGTAGGCGCTCGCCTAGAGAACAAATATTCTTGTAAATATTGGAGTCGAAGAAGTCATGGCTCAACACATAATCCGTTGGGATACTGTGGTTGATCACTTTAATGTCAGGAAGATAAATATGACGTTCTTTATCTTCCACAACCTCAAGTACAACCTGAGAGTCGTTGCCTTTTGGATCGCCAAATACCGCTTGTAACTGGGCATTCCACGCTTCTACTTTGGCAAGATCTTTAAGATCGTCTTGGGTCAGTTTTGGCATGTAGATCATGGCTTTCAATACGCGCTCAGGATACACACGACCAAGACGATCGATGTTAGCCAGTACGCCGCGGTAGTTATTCACGAGATCTTCTAGTTTCTCGCCACTGATACCAGGTGCTTGTGCATTCACATACAAAGCCGCACCGTCTAATGCGGTATTGGTTAGGTATTCTTCTAGTGCTGCATCATCTTTAATGTACTGTTCATGCTTACCACGCTTGATCTTATACAGAGGTGGCTGCGCAATGAAGATGTGTCCGCGCTCGATGATTTCCGGCATTTGACGGAAGAAGAAGGTCAGTAACAGTGTGCGGATGTGAGAACCATCCACGTCCGCATCCGTCATGATGATGATGCTGTGGTAACGCAGTTTATCTGGGTTAAATTCTTCACGACCAATACCACAACCTAGGGCTGTGATCAGGGTGCCCACTTCGGCAGAGGATAACATCTTATCGAAACGTGCTTTTTCTACGTTTAGGATCTTACCTTTAAGCGGCAGAATCGCTTGAGTACGACGGTCTCGGCCCTGTTTGGCGCTACCGCCGGCCGAGTCACCCTCCACTAGGTAAATTTCAGAAAGAGCTGGGTCTTTTTCTTGGCAATCCGCCAACTTACCTGGCAAGCCTGCAATATCAAGCGCCCCTTTACGACGAGTCATTTCACGGGCTTTACGGGCCGCTTCACGGGCACGGGCCGCGTCCATCATCTTGCCCACGATTTCTTTCGCTTGTTGTGGTTGTTCTAGCAAGAAGTCGTTAAAGGATTTCGCCATTTCTTGTTCTACTGCGGTTTTCACCTCAGAAGACACCAGTTTGTCTTTGGTCTGAGAGCTAAACTTAGGATCGGGCACTTTAACCGAAATAATCGCGGTTAAGCCTTCACGGGCATCATCACCGGTTGT
>JBFEWA010000044.1:0-13749 GCA_041546605.1 Bermanella sp. | reverse complement strand
TACGAATGGTAACGGTATCCCCCGGTGCACCGGTAATGTGTACTTGGCCATCGCAGCTGATTTGCGGGTAGACGTCAATGTCTTCACTGATGGTGATTTTCACTTCACTGTTAGCATCAATCACAATAGGGCGACTACTCAAGGTGTGCGGGAACATAGGCACCAAGGCTACGGCATCTAATTTTGGATGCATGATAGGACCGCCACCGCTTAACGCATAGGCCGTTGAACCCGTCGGGGTGCTCACAATCATGCCGTCACTGCGCTGGTGATACACAAACTGCCCTTCGATGCTTAAATCAAACGCAATCATACGAGCGGATTTACCTGGGTGAAGAATCACATCGTTCAAGGCTTCGCCATAACCGATGGGCTCGCCATTACGCTTCACTTCTGCTTCAAGCAAGAAACGGCGTTCGGTGATGTATTCACCCTCTAAGACTTGTCGAACCTTTTCTTCTAGATTGTCAGGGCTGATATCCGTTAAGAAGCCCAAACGGCCACGGTTTACCCCTAAAATCGGCACATTGGATTTCACCAAGGCTCGGGCCGCGCCCAATAAGCTACCATCACCGCCAACCACGATGACCAAATCACAGATTTCACCCATCATCTTAGGGCTGCACACTTGCAATCCATGACCCATCATCACAGAGGCTATTTGCTCTTCGAGAATGATGTTGATACCTTCATCCGCTAAAAACGGCGCAAACGCTTAATGGTTTCGATCACCTTTGCGCTGTTTAAACGGCCGATGATGCCAACATTACGAAATTCATCCATTTGAATACCACAAACCAAAATTTGAATATGGGCTGTTTATACCATAAATACAGCCATAATTGGACTGAAAGAAAGCAGACCATGCACTATCACACACCTCAAGTTCGACACCTCGCATGGAGCCTGTTTAGCCCGCCCATGGCCACCCTGCCTGAGGCACCATCTTTCAGCGTGGAGCCAGACAAGGCCACACTTGAATGGCTCAAGGCACTGGATGAAGACCCTAGTGCCCTTTTAGACTACCTCTCCTCTCAGAATAGCCGTTTATTGGGCAGCTACTTTGAATGTCTTTGGCAGTTCTTTTTCAGCCATGGCCCGCACTGGCAATTATTAGGGCATCACATTCAAGTACATGATGGACAGCACACTCTAGGGGAGCTGGACCTTGTGGCGTGTCACAGCGCTTCCCAAACCACCCAGCACATAGAATTAGCGGTGAAGTTTTACCTGTTTGATGCCCATTCTAGTGATACCGGTTTGCATCAATATCTAGGCCCACAAAGCCATGACCGCCTAGATTTAAAGCTCAATAAACTGGCGCAAAAGCAGCTGCCTTTTTTACAAGACCCTCACACCCAAGCGCGGTTAACCCAGTTAAACATTTCACCGCCAACGCAACAGCAATTGGTATTGAAAGGCTATTTATTTTATCCCTTAGACCAAGCGCTTCACTCTCACCATACTGCCATTCATCCAAACTGCCCAACGGGTACTTGGCTGCATCAAATGCACAGCCAAGAAGTGCTAAAACAAGACGCACTTTGGGCCATCTTGCCCAAGCATGAATGGTTAGGGCCATATACCTGTTCACAGAACCCGCAGACAATAGCGCTTTTGAATTCAACACAAGCCCAAACTGCCATCAAGCAACACTTTGAATTAAGTGACTACCCTCATGCATTAATGCTGGTCAAACTGGAACAACAGGGCTCGGATTATCACGAAACAGAACGCTTCATGTTGGTACACGATCAATGGCCAACGCCGGTGAAGCGCCGCACTCAAGGTTAAAAGGCAATACTGGGGCGCAACACAAACGCGGTGTTGGATTCTTCAAAGGATAACGGGCCGGAATATTTCGCTCGGGTCTCGCGCACAAAACCAATTCCAAATGAAACCACCCAACCTTTTTTAGTGATGGGAATTTTTTTATCAATGATCAATTGCTGACCTATGGTTTTGCCTGTTTTTTGATCCACCCGATACTTAAACTCAATGCCGCCATTTTTTACCCACGAATAGATATCACCACCTTCTTCTACTCGCTCGCGTTTTAGAGCCACATAAAACTCATCGGTCACATAGGGGTTATCGTGTATTTTCACTCCCACGCGAAACGACCAACTTAATAACCGCCCTTCGGTGATTCGATCCCCTTTTAGTTTCCACTCAAATTCCCCCCAGCGATCTTGCACCAACTCATTGCGACGAATATGCAGGTGACCATAACTGGCTAGATACCCCATAAAGCCTTTGCTTTGTGAGATTTCATCCCCTTGGACACGGTACTTAACCATATTGCCTAGAAACAACGAAAGCGCATACGGCTCTTCAAAACCGGCAGTGACCACTTCTACCAGATTAAGCTTGCGCGTCACGTTCATGTCTTCATACACATCCGCGGCATCATCACTTTTTAAAGCCACACCCAGTATGGGAAAGGGGTTCACACTGGCTTCTAATAAAAAGAATCGCGGCAAATAAGAACGGAAGAAAAGATCGGCATACACCTGGGCTTCAGAGCGCTCTCCCAACTCAGGTATAGGGGAATCGTCTAAGGTTTGATAGTAGGCAATGTTGCTGTAGTAAGGGTCAATTTCATACTCCCACTCCCCAGCCAGTGAACCTACTGACCAAAAAATCCCCAATAATATACAGCCAAGTTTCATGCTCTCCCCATAGTGACCAAAACAAAGCGATCACATGGAAAGTGTAGAAGGGAATCACGAGTAGGTGGGGAATTTAAGCCGATTTTTTATTAAGAAAAGAATCACCACCAAGAGGCCACACAGTCCACCCATCAGGTGAGCGTCCACATACACCAAGCCACCTATGGCCTCGCTCACCCCAGCATCTTGATAGTACGGGCTTTGCTCCCAAAACAGCTTGCCCACGACAATGGCCATTAAGGCGTAGCGACGCCACATATCCAAAGCACCACTAAAATAGGCAGCCAATATAAACAAGCCATGCAACACACCAGAGGCTCCCACGTAATAATAAGTTTCGCCATCCAGCACGATATAGAGGGAAATCAGCACGCTACTCAGTAGATAAAACAACCACCAATAAACAGCGCGCCCAGCGGGATAGATAAGCGCCAGCAGCACAAAGCCAGCCGCATTTAACAAGCCATGTACCCAACCCAGATGCACAAAATGGGCTGTGGCCAAACGCCAGTATTCCCCTTGAGCGATGGCCCCTTCGTCGTACCGTAGCCAAGGCTTCAACCAAGGATTCAGTGCCACCAAAGCCAGTAGGATCACCACACATGCCAAGGGCCAGGTGCTAATAGAATATCGATGAAGTAATGCCAACATGTTATGCAATTCTGGAATAAAAAATCACTTTATCAGGGGTATTTGCAGAATGCTACACAGAGCACAGAGAGGAACAGCAAGAGCAAAACAAAGCCGACTATCGAACTTCCTGACCCTGTTTTGTCTCGCCTTTATAAAATTTAGCAAGCTTTGTTCAGCTTGCCATTAATCGAGGGCTTGTTGTCAGTATTTGTCTGTTTGCGAAAACGCACGGTCCTGGCTGGCAGCCAATGCTTTATCCAGTCCTCCCATGGCCTTAAGCAGGCTATGGCAAAATGGCACAAGCCAGTTACAGCTTACAGCGAACTCATGGGCGAACTTCGCATCCATTTCGTCCCCAATCTCCGCAGCTTCATCCTGCTCCAACAGCAACTTAATGCGCTTAATGGATAAATCATCCTGCAACAAAAAGCTGACATTTTCCTGCCACACCAAAGCCAGCTTGCTCACAATCTTGCCCGCATCCATGTGCACGGATAGCTCATCGGTTAAAAGATCCTGGTTACGCGCGCGCACCAAGGCCCCTTCAGCATCTTGAAGCTCCACCTCTTCGCCCAAGGCCCAATCCTCAGGCAAAGACGTGGGGTTTTGTAACCATTGGGTCATGACATGACTCGGAGAGTTATCGGAATTCACCAAGGAGACTGGCAAGCCATCCAGGGTGTCGCGTAAAAATGCCGTGGCATCGTCTGCGCTTTTGGAACTGCCTGAAAGCACCATCAACCAACCCTGACGTGGGAAGATCAAAATAGGCATGCGGCTGGACTTAGTAAACGCTTTGGGCAGCAGTTCTTGCGTTAAATCCTCTTTCATCTGCATGCGGATCTTACGACTTGGGCTAAAGCCCTCTGCCAATTCAAACTCTTCAACCTTGGCCTGTAAGTACTCATTGACCACAGCTGCCGGCAACAGACGCTTTTCCTGCTTGAGAATGAGCAGTTGAGCCCCGTGGGCTTCGTATACACGCTCGCCCGTGCTCACTGGGCTCACCCAGCCTTGAGAGGACAACTGTTGCGATAAACACGGCTCAAATGGCTTACCCGCCAATAATTGTTCCAGCTTATCGGCAGCAGGAAGGGGTTTATTCAGCACATACCAATAAAAATTACGAACTTGCATACACGACCTCTTTGTAGCCGCGCATTATGCCTAACCCCAAGGATGAAGAACAGGCACCTCAACCAATACTCGTAAGAAAACGACAATGACAGAAATATGTCCCTAACAACCCTTAAATAAAACTGAACTCCCATTCAGCGTACCTTTGTTTACATAAAACACCAACCACGTCACAAAACATAATTGAATGGGGTCACGCTAAAATGGTATAAGTGCACCACACTAATAATAAAAAGAGCCTTCCTATGAGACTGCTTACGCCTATATTCTTTCTAATCGCAACGCTCCTAATGACATCTAATGTCAACGCCTACACGGTAGATGGGGTTGATTTTAGTGAAGTCGTGCCTGCCAATGCTGAGCGACCAGAGCTAAAACTCAACGGTGCGTCTCTCAGAGAGTTGTACTTATTAATCGAAACCTATGTTGGCGCGTTATATCTAGAAAATCCATCCACTGATGCGCAAGCCATTCTCGATAGTGAAGAACACAAGCGCATGGTGTTTCATGTGATGATGAAAAAAGTAGGCGCTCGTCGAATTGCTAACGCCTTACAAGAAGCGCTAGTGATGAACGTAACCAAAGAAGAGCACAAGAAGCTCAGCAAAGAAATTGATCAAATGTTGAGCTACTTTGACGGTAAAATGCACCGCGGCGAAGAAGCCATTTTTGACTACATTCCAGGTAAAGGCACCCAGATCACCATTAACAATGAAGTGAAAGGCGTGATCCCTGGTAAGGATTATTTCCGTGCCATGCTGTCTATTTGGATTGGTGAAAACCCAGTTGGCCGCACCTTCAAAGATGATGTGCTTGGCCTTAACCGTACAGACAAAACATCCCAAGTAGCAGGACAGTAAACCCGTTTAATCCTGCTTATTGTAATGGGCCAAGAATACCTCTTGGCCCATTTTTTTTATCTGCATATCGATCATGGCCTTAAATGGCGTCATAAGCCCGCGATACTCTCCTGACCCAGAAAGGTACTCACACGCAAAGCTCACCGCTTCCAAGGTAGAAACACCGCCCTCTATGGTGGAACTGCGTATTTGATACTGGCTTGGACCCAAGTCCGTTAACTGCGCACAGGGCAGCTCATGCAACCAAGGGTTCATATGCCAGATGCGTTTAGCTTTACGCCAAGTGCCATCAATCACAATCAAATACTTCACGGGCTGCATGGAAGTTCGGCCTTGCTGCATGGACCACTTTTCGCTGGTTTCACTGGGAAACAACACCCTACAACATTCTGCTTGCTCTAGTAATTCCAAGCGCTGCGGGTGATCTTGAAAGTCCTCCCCCACCCACACATCCAAAGGTTGGATGCATTGCTGCAAAATAGGCACAGTAGCAAGCGCCTGTTTTTGCTCACTGGGGTGCTGTAGAATCACCAGCCGACAAGGGGCCTGAAGCGAGACTAAATACGGGCATAAACATACGGCTTGCGGACGCTGGCAGCCTTCACATACTTTTCTTGGCATATTGCTCAATGCAGATTTTATATCAGGATAAACATTTACTGGTGATCAACAAACCCAGTGGTTTGCTTTCTCAACCGGGCAGTCTAGACACCAGTGTCACCAGTGAACTGGCTGACCAATTCCCCTTTCTTGGGGTGGTTCACCGCTTAGATCAAGGCACTTCCGGTGTCATGGTCATGGCGTTAAATCAAAAAGCCTTGTCACATCTGGCTAAGCAATTTCAATTTCGCACCACATTTAAAGTGTACGAAGCAGAGGTCTTTGGTCAGTTGCCACTCACCAAGGGACACATTGATCTGCCCTTGCGTTGTGACTGGCCAAATCGCCCAAAACAAATGGTCAGTGAAGATGGCAAACCTTCCATGACCCATTGGCATTGCATTGAATCGTCTGCTGAGCGTAGTCGCGTGGTGTTGATTCCCCACACTGGTCGCAGTCACCAACTCAGAGTGCATCTTGCCAGCCTTGGTCACCCTATCATTGGTGATTATTTTTACGCCCATGAACAAGCCTTAGCCATGAGCGAACGCTTGCACTTACACGCTAAGCAACTGGTGATTCATCACCCAGTTACCAATCAAAGAATCCGCTTTGAAAGCCAACCGCCTTTTTAATCTTGCTCTAATGGCGTGGCCGAATTATTCGCAATACACAAATCAATAAAGTCTTGGGGTAGAACCGGAGTGGGTTGCTTGTTTTCATCAATAGCCACAAAACTGAACACCCCAGTAATGGCTTTTTCACAACCATCTTGATACAAGTCTTCCACGTACATATCCACGCGCACTTTTAAACTGGTGCGGCCCACCTGGATAACTTGTGCGATTAATTCCACCACGGAACCTGCAGGCACTGGGTGTTTAAAATCAATTTTATCTGAACTGACGGTCACAATACGCTGACGGCTAAAACGGGTAGCGGCGATGAATGACACCTCATCCATCCACTGCAACGCCGTTCCGCCAAACAAGGTGTCATGGTGATTGGTGGTATCCGGAAAAACCGCTTTGGTCACATGGGTTTTGGCGAGGGATTTACGTTGGCTTATGATTTCATCTAACGTCATGGTGGCTTCCATCTAATCAATCGCATTAGTTTGGACGAACCCAGCCTTGAATGCCAATGATGAATTTTCATTAAGCGCTTGAGGAAAATCTAACTAACCACGGCGCTGAATGAAATGCTTCACCAAACCGGCGATAGCCTGAACATCGCCATCTAAATGCAAATGATGCCCACCACCTAGCCAATGCCATTCTTTTTCTGCTGGAATCAATTGCCAACGGGATTGTGCTTGCTCAAGAGTAAACAAGCCATCATCAGCAAAGATGCCGAGCACTGGGCAAGTAATTGCGGCAATAAAACTGCCGATTAATTCCTCAGGCAAACGCATCATGGAGGTATAACGCAAGCGTTTGTCATTGCCCCAAGCAAATCCACCTTCCTGCTGTAACAAGCCTCTTTCTACAATCTTTTTGGCACTGTCATCACTTAACTTAAGAGAGCCTTGTAAGCGCGCTTGCACAAAGGTTTCTTTGTTTTCTTTCGGGGTTTGTTGCGGATTATGTTGCTTCATGCGACTGATGGCTTCGGCCAATCGCTGCGGAGCGGTTTCAATGTCACCGGCCATGGGGCCAATGGCTTCAATCAAGATTACACTTTTTAAACGCTTGGGAAAGGTACCCGCATACAAGGTAGCAATGGCGGCGCCCATGGAATGACCAAGCAAATGGCATGTATCCCAACCTAATCCATCAAGAATATGCTCCACATCTTCTACACCGGCCCATAAATGATAATGCTGGTGCTCCGGCCAATGGCCACTTAAACCATGGCCTGGCAAATCCACCGCCACCACACAGTAATCTTCCAATAAGGGCGCTAAATTTGAAAAACTTTCCGCGTTATCCAACCATCCATGCAGCGCTAAGATTTTTTCACCCTCAGGGTTACCCCATTGCAATCCATGAATGTGAATGCCTTTAATGGGTATTTGTACACTTTCGGGCATCATATCTCCTTACCAAGGACTCACATCTAGCCCCGGAGGGGTAACGGCAAAACCGGCTTTGCGCAATAAATTCAATAAGCCAAATTCACCGGGCAAGTGCAACGCACCCACAGCAATGAAGGTTCGGCCTTTTTTTAATTTAGGCAGCATGCGCTCCAGCATTCTTACATTACGTTCATCAATAAGAGAATGCATTAAACGTTTAGCCAACTCATCGTCTTGGCTTTGCATTTCCATGCTGCGGCGATAAATTTCATCCAAATCCCCTTTTAAATACGCCAACACCAGCTTTTCATTGAGCTCTTGAACCTCTGGCAAAAAATCCATGGAGTCTTTTAATAAGGTTATTTGATCCTGCTCGCTTAATTCATCAAACACAGAAAGCTGCTCTTGCAGCGTCTCCAATGCACACAATTGTTTATATTGATGTACACCCCAATGATACAACTGCTCGTCTAAGGCATAGCCACCTTGGCTTTCTGGTCGACTTAATACCACCATGGCCGCCCAAGGCTTAAGGTGTACGGATTCTAACGGCGTCATGCCCTTCTTATGTAAAATCAAACTTAAACGATTAAATAACGCATCACCCAAAATCTCATCTAAATACTGCCCTTTAGGGAGTAGCATCGCACGCCCGATACTCACTTGGGTTTCACGATTAGGCAAAATTTCTAGGCAAAGGGTTTTGGCTTCGTTAAAGCGCCGGATAACTTCGTTATCTAAATCTTTAACCCGTTTGTCATCGATATGAATGGTGCCGAACAAAAAAGAAGGGGGTTGCTGTGGTTTGTGTATGCGCCAAAGCAGACCTGAGCCCACCTGAGCCCAAGCATTCGCCGTAAAGAGAAATACTAATAAGCAGATAAGATGTTTTGCAGCATTCCACATTGACCGGCAAACACCTCTGTATGAATTGACACAATTGCGGCGGTATCCACGTGTCGACCACGGGTCACACCATCACATAAGTGCGTGGCAAGTCGTCCGGCAAACGTTTGATGGCACACTAATAAAATATTTAGGCTTTCACCTTCTAAATCACATAATGCATCCAACGCCGGCTGGGTATGAACATCAGGAGTGATCCATTCCACAGTGAATTCACGCTGGGAGTTCACACCGTTTTGTTGTAGGACTTGCCAGGTTTGTTGTGCTCGCAGATAAGGGCTCACGAACACATGGGTAAAGGCTTGATCGTGTAGGAATTGAGCGTTGACCATGACTTGGCGACGCCCCTCATCGGTTAAAGGGCGCAGCTCATCCGAAGGTGCCATGGATTCAGCTTGTCCATGGCGCATAATCCAAAGTTTATGCATCGCTTTCGTCGGTATCGGTTTTCTTTTTAGCGGACGTCTTACGGGCCGTTTTACGCTTGGTGGTGGTTTTGGCTGGGCTGGATTTCTCGTCTTGCGGCCAATCACTAAACGGATAAGGCTTCTCTTCGCTGTTGTAGCTCAAATAATTAATGATTTGCGCTACATATAGGCTTAAACCCTTAGCAAATTTACGCAGCCCGTCATTGGCATCACCGCTGAGCAGCACATAAAACCACTGACTAATGGCTACTAATAAAACCAAAATATCAACGATGCGATAAACAATAAAAAACAGCACCATAAATAAACTGCGTAGCCAAAATGATTCTGACTTCAAGTTATCTTTCCAGCGCTTATCCATTGCTTATGCTCCTCTAGGTAAAGAAAATTCCACGTCGGTATTATGATCGCCTGTCATTAATGCTGTGGCCACTTCATCCACTTTTACGCCTTCAAATAACACGGCGTATAACGCATTTACTAACGGCATATAAATACCCATTTCATTGGCTTCATTGCGCACATAGCGCAATGTGTTAATCCCTTCTGCCACTTCACCTAAGGACTCAATGGCTTGTTCAAGACTTTCACCCTTGCCCACGGCATAACCCACACGGTAGTTACGACTCAATGGTGAAACACAGGTTGCTACCAAATCCCCTACACCGGCTAGGCCTAGGAATGTCATAGGGTTAGCCCCTTGCGATACAGCAAAGCGACTCATTTCTGCAAGACTGCGGGTAATCAGCATGGCTTTGGTGTTTTCACCGTAACCCAATGCGGCCGCCATACCTGTAATAATGGCGTAAATGTTTTTTAACGCCCCGCCCAACTCTACGCCATACATGTCCGCATTAACGTAGATACGGAAAAACTTACAACTCAAACTTTGCTGAATAAAGTCACGCACGCGTTTATCTTTACTGGCAATAACGGTTGCAGCTAATTGCCCTTGGGCAATTTCTTTTGCAAGGTTTGGCCCGCTGATCACACCCACTGGGTTCGCAGGGAAAATGCCGCGCAAAATATCACTCATCAAATTGAAGCCATCTGGCTCAATCCCTTTTGTGGTACTGATAAGCATTTGTTCTTTTTCTACCAAGCCCTGAGTACGTTCAACCAACTCACGAAATGATTTACTCGGTACCGCATAAAATACCACCTGACTGCCACTAATAGCGGCGCTTAGGTCATCAGTAGCCTGAATTCCCTGATGTAATTTCACACCGGGTAGATATTGTTTATTTTCTCGCTCGGTTTGAATGTCAGTTATGGTTTGCTTATTACGCATCCACAGACTTACGTCAAAGCCATTCTCAGCCAATATATTTGCGATTGCAGTACCAAAACTACCGCCACCTAACACTGTGGCCTTTTGTACTGTTGTATCTTGTGCAGTCATAAAACTATTTATCTTCTAAGCTATTCACTAAATCCTGAAATGCTTCGCGGTTATTCTGGTTCATGTCCATAAGTAGTTTATGGGCCTCCAGTACACGCTTTTTCATTTCGGCTTCATCAACGGATTTCAGCGGTAATTCATCAAGGTATTCCACTTTGGATACCAATTCTTTCACGATATAAAATACCTGATCGAATCCCATGCTTAACAGGATGCGATTAATATCATCTTGAGTGGAGATGATAGTGGGTAGTTGACCATACTTCTCTTTATAAAGAATGGAGATTTTGGCCAATTGACCAAGAGATGTACTATCGATGCACTGGGTTTCAGTTAGATCAATAATAACGGTTTTGAAGTCTTCACTTTCAAACATTTGATCAGTGTATTGATCAAGGGTACTGCATAAGCTTAAACGCACATCACCGACAAACTTAATAATGTATATACCCTGGCTTTGAGCAACGAGAATTTTTCCCGTATTCATGTCATTCTGTCCTGGACAAAGTTAGCAATGTTATATCGTCTGGTATCTCGCTGCCTGTATGCATTTTGAGCAAGGATTCCAAATTTTCTACAGTTAATAGGCCATCTTCGACCCATTTAATTAAGCAGGCTTCTTTCTCTGCTAATGTCTCTTGAGGTAACACCTCAAGTATACCATCGGATACTGCCACCAACTGGAACGTATGCCCCAGTTTGATCTCATATGTACTGTATTGCGCCGATGCAAATAACCCTGCCGGCTGCGAGCGGCCTTCTAAATAGTGTACACCAAATTCGTTACTTAATATGGGCATGGGAAATTGGCCGCCAACACTATAAGAAAGCGTAGAAGATGGCAAATCAATCATGCCCCAAAACAAGCTCACATGCTTGCCAAGCTTAGCATCCACCAATTCTTTGTTTATGCGCTCAATGACCTTATGAGGGGTGAGTAGATCATCCGTAGACTGGCGTTTTAAATTGCGCCTTAAGCGATTGGTGAGGTTTTTCAATAATACGGTAATAAACGCAGAGGACGCCCCATGACCACTGACATCAGCGATGTAAAACACCAACTTGTCACTGCTGATGGGAAAATAATCAACAAAATCACCGCTTAAGTACAAACTGGGAATAATATGATAGTTAAACTCAACCCCAGCCATCTGGGCTTGATTCTCAGGCAGCATACGTTTTTGTACTTCCCTACCCGCTTGCTGATCCAGTCTCAACTCTTCTAATCGAGATTCAAGCTCACGATTCTTACTTTCTAATTCGGTACGATAGGTTGTATTTTGCTCTAGAAGTCGGCGCTGCTTAAGATTGCGGATAATGCTGTGTTCTAGCACTTCCATATCCAATATAGGCTTGATTAGGTAATCACTGGCGCCTAAACGCAATGCCTGAACCACATCGGCCATCACGCCGGCCCCGGAAACCACTATAAACGGTGTCGTCGGATGGGTTTTATTGATTTGCTTGAGAACGGCCAAGCCATCCATGTTGGGCATACGCAGATCGCACAACACAATATCCGGAAGCTGACTATTAAAACAGGCCACGCCTTCGTGTCCGTTTTCTGCTTCTATAACTTCAAACCCGCTGTCCTCTAAATAAGCAACAATGCTCTCTCGGACAATGGCTTCGTCATCAATGACTAATACTCGACCACTTACCACACTCATGGATGCCTGCGTAGACTTGTTATTGTTTTGGCTGGGCCACCTTACATGGCAAACAGCCTGTTAGCAAGGTACACCAAGGACAACACAAAGGCATGCATTAATTATACAAATCTCAGTATTTTGTGTGAAAATTGTCACACCAATTGCATAGCAATTATACAGTTGCACGAATTACAGAAGTTTGACACAGTGAGATTGACATTGTGGCCAGTGGAAGAGGAATAAAAACAATGAACCTAGCCAACGCCTACGAAGAAAAACGTGACTTTATCCGCATGCGCGTGGAGTCTCCCTTAACCCTAACCATGGGGGATCGCACCATCGAATGCATCTGTATCGATTTGAGCGGTACAGGGATGTGCATTGAAACCCGTGAATCGCTGAATGTGGGGGATGAAGGTGTCGCATTTATTCCATCGTATCAAAACCAATTTGCGCCGCTTAATGCCTGCATAAAAATTAAGCGACACATGGAAGATAATGGCCTGAACTATTACGGTGCTGAAATCATCGAGTTGTTAGGTTAATACTACAAAAAACGCCAAGCTATGCTTGGCGTTTTTTTAAAACTCATCTTCGAATTCATCCTCAAAATCATCACCAAATTCGTCCTCTACCTGACCATCATTGATTAGGTATTCCCGGCGCTGTAAATACAAGCTGCGGATAAATGAATAACGATCACCACTGATAATACCTTCCGCAGGAATCAAATCCGCGCGAATATCCAAGTATTCAGCAAATACGGTTGAATAATACAACTGCGTATTTTCCAGTGACTGAGATTGTGGATCGAGTGGATCTAACGCCCAAACGTCAATCACAAAACCACTGGCATCACGAATGGTGCTGGGGCCCAAAAAAGGCAACATGAGATAAGGACCGGATTCAACGCCCCAAACTGCCAAGGCTTGCCCCATGTCTTCATCGTGCTTGGGCATACCCAAATGGCGAGCCACATCAAAAATACCCAGTACACCAATCGTGCTATTGATTAAAAAGCGGCCAGTATCCGAAAGCGCTTGCAGAAACTTACCTTGTGCCAAATCACTCACCACAACCATGGGCTCGCCTAAATTACTAAACACATTGGTAATGGCATCGTCCACCACTTGTGGCGTCACATTGCGATAGGCCTGAGATAAAGGTTTAGCTGTGTAATGATCTACCGTTTCATTAAACGCAAACACCTTTCGATTCCATGATTCCCATGGATCACGCTCGTCAGCAGCTTGGGCAATGCCCATACAACCCACCGCCAAAAAGAGTGTTAAACCCCACCTTGCCAAACCCATAACGCATCCTTATTCATAAAACTGGGCCATTTAACCAAGAGCTGAAAATAAACTCAATGCAACACCGAGTTGCAAAAACAAAAAAGCCCCAATTAAGGGGCTTTGAGGTCTAATCTAGATTTAGAATTT
>JBFEWA010000394.1:0-2821 GCA_041546605.1 Bermanella sp. | reverse complement strand
GGTCTTTTCTAGATAATAATTCACCACTTCATCTCGGGTAAGCATACCAGGTAAGTGAGTCGGTTGACGGCGCATCATTTGAAACTGTGGCTCATCGTCCGCTTGCACCCAGTACGCAAGACTATTACCTAAATCCATTAGTGGATCCCCTATGGTGGCCATCTCCCAATCCAATACACCAATGACATTTAAAGGATTACTGGTTTCAAGTACCACGTTATCTAAGCGGAAATCATTGTGAATCAAACACTGCCCCACGTCTTGAGGCATATTCGCTTTCAGCCAATCCATGACCACTTCAAAATCCGTCGCATCATCGGTTTTGGCTTTTACATAACGATCACTCCAACCGTTAATTTGACGGGCCACATACCCTTCCCCTTTACCTAGTTTATCTAAACCGGTTTCGGTGATATTGACTTGATGTAGCTCGATTAATTTATCAATAACATTAATGCACAAGCTGCGCGTGTCTGCTTCGCTGAGTTGTAACTCTTTTGGCATGTTTTGACGGGGAATAATGCCAGTGAGTTTTTCCATGATGTAAAAGTCACAGCCCAATACGGAGTGATCATCACAGGTGGCAATGATATTTGGCACATACTGATAAACAGGCTTGAGTGCTTGAATGATATTCGCTTCACGCAACATATCATGGGCACTTTTAGCGATCTTACCAAACGGAGGGCGCCGTAAAATGTACTCTTTCCCCCCCATGGATAATTGATAGGTTAAATTGCTAGCGCCGCCAGGAAATTGAGTGATCTCAAGTTCACCACTGGCAGCTACGTGTTCTGTCAAAAACTGCTTAACCGCCGCGTTATCTAATTCTTCACCCTGACGAATGGCCCCAGCCTGATCTTCTAAACTCATGCCTGCTCCTGTGTCATTTTTGTGTTGAATTTTTTACCAATTTTTTTAATTTGGCTCATGTATAAACCCGGCAGGAATCGCTTTAAGCGCCAAAACATGTTTTCACGCACATGGGTTAAAATATGAAATTTACCAGCCAAAGAATCTTGATACACTTTTGCAGCCACATCTTCAGCGGTCACAGACGATTTTTCCATTAAACGATTAGCGATTTTAATGCCGCCACTGTGAGTGGCTCGCATGTTCTTGGTCAAATTCGTTTGGAAAAACGCAGGACATAACACAGACACTTTAATGTTATAAGGATCTAATTCTGCACACAGGGTTTCGCTCAATGCCACCACAGCCGCTTTCGATGCGTTATAAGCCGACATACCCGGCATGTGTAGCAAGCCAGCCATGGATGCCACATTCACCATGTAGCCACCTTTCTTTTTAAGCATAGGGGTAAAGTAATAACAGCCTTTCACGACTCCCATTAGGTTTACATCCACCGTCCATTGAAAATCTTTTAACGGCAGATCATCAATATCACCACTGGATGCCACGCCAGCATTATTAATAATCGCATCTAAGCCCTGCCAGCGAGTAGCCACTGAATTGTAAATAGCTTGCCATTGGTCATCATTGGTGACATCTAATGGGTGAAAAAAACAATCAGTGCCATTGACCTGACTTAACTCCTGAGCCAGTTTTTCACCTGCTTGTTGTTGAATATCGGCGATGCAAACCGCCCAGCCATTTTTTGCATAATGCTTGGCAAGGGCTTCACCTAAACCACTGGCAGCACCTGTAATCAATATGGTTTTCATGATGCGTCCTTGTTATTTTTTAGCGTTATTAATTAATTGACTGTATTTTTTCAATTCGAGTTTGGCCACCATACCACGATGCACTTCATCTGGCCCATCGGCTAAACGCAAGCAACGAGCATAGGCAAAAATAGACGTTAATAGATACTCATCACTGACACCGGCGCCGCCATGAATTTGAATGGCTTGATCCGCAATGGTTTGCAACATGTTAGGTACCACCACTTTGATTTGTGACACTTCACTCAACGCACCCATCACGCCTTTTGTATCTAATAACCAAGCGCATTTTAACGTCAGTAAGCGTGCTTGTTCGATGGCCATGCGCGCATTGGCGACGATGTCGCGGTTGCCCCCTAAATTAATAATGGGTTTTCCAAAGGCTTCACGGGAAATACCGCGATTAATCATTAATTCTAATGTGCGTTCCGCTGCACCGATGGCACGCATACAGTGATGCACTCGACCTGGCCCTAAGCGACCTTGTGCAATTTCAAAACCGGCACCTGGGCCTTTGATAATGGCACTCTTAGGTAGACGCACATTGGTGAAACTCACTTCGCCATGACCATAGGGCTCATCAAGTTCACCAAATACTGGCAGCATACGCTCAACTTTTACCCCAGGGGTATCTTTAGGCACCAGTACCATGGAATGCTGTGCATGTTTAGGGGCATCCGGATTGGTAAGCCCCATGAAGATGAGTACTTTACAGTTTGGATGACCAATGCCTGTGCTCCACCATTTGCGGCCGTTCAATACCACTTCATCCCCTTCGATGATGGCCGTAGCCGCCATGTTAGTGGCATCACTGGAAGCCACACCCGGCTCTGTCATACAAAAGGCACTGCGGATTTCGCCCTCTAATAAGGGCATTAACCACTGTTGTTTTTGTTCTTCCGAACCATAATGCACCAACACCTCCATGTTGCCGGTATCCGGTGCGTTACAGTTAAATATTTCAGGGGCCATAAAACTGCGACCCATTTGCTCTGCCATTAACGCGTAATCACTGTTGCTAACGCCGGCGCCGTATTCGCTCTTAGGCAAAAACAAGTTCCATAAACCTTGAGCTTTGGCTTTGGCTTTTAATTCTTCGATGATGGGTAACACCACCCATGGATTTTCTAGGGCTT
>JBFEWA010000371.1:0-3086 GCA_041546605.1 Bermanella sp. | reverse complement strand
GTCCCCAAAGTTTTGAATCACATTTGGCGCGTGTAAAACCAAGGCGATGGCTTGTATGATCAGTGGGTGCTCGGCTACGACGGGAGCCGATTCGGCGTGGGCCTCGTGGTGGTCGCCATAGTGGTCATAATCTGGCGTGTAATGACTGTCATGGTGGCTCGGCTCATTCACATGTTGCACACGCTGTTGTTCTCTTTGTTGCTCGCGTTGCTGCTCGCGCATCAAGTTGATGTTTTCTTCCGCTTGGCCCATTTCTTTTAAATCGCTGGTGTCTAAGCGCGTTTCTTCGGCCAGTGCCTGCCAGAATAAGCTTTTCAGTGCGGTGCCTGGGATTTGCTGAATCATGGGGGCGGCCAGTTTCGCAAGACGGGCGCGACCTTCAAGGCTGTCGCTGTCGTCTATTTCTTGCTTGAGGCTGTGCAGTAAAAATTCGCTGATGCCTTGTGCATGATGCAGGCGTTGCTCGAATCCTTCTTTGCCTTCATTGCGCACTATTGTGTCTGGGTCTTCCCCTTCGGGTAAGAACATGAAGCGGATTTGTTGGCCGTCTTCCAGCACCGGTAATACCAATTCAAGGCCGCGTTTAGCGGCTTTGCGTCCGGCTTCGTCGCCATCAAAACAGAACACGATTTCGGGGGCGATTTTAAACAGTTTTTGCAAGTGCGTGGTGCTGGTGGCGGTGCCTAAAGTCGCCACTGCATAGTGAATTCCAAATTCATGCAGTGCCACCACGTCCATATAGCCTTCTACCACCACAAAGCGTTTTAGGGGTTGGCGGATTTGGCGACATTCGTACAGGCCGTACAGTTCATGCCCCTTGTTGAAGATGGGGGTCTCTGGGCTGTTGAGGTATTTGGGTTTGTCGTCACCTAGGGTGCGTGCACCAAAGCCAATGGTGCGCCCGCGTACATCGCGAATGGGAAAAACCACGCGATTACGAAAGCGGTCATAGCACTTGCCATCGTCTTTGCTGATGAGCATGCCGGTATCAATGAGGGCCGCTTGTTTGTCTTCGTCTGTGGCTAAGGCGTTTTTTAAGTTATCCCAGCCAGCCGGAGCGAAGCCGATTTCAAAAAATTTGGCGGCTTTACCGGAAAGCCCGCGTTTTTTCAGGTATTCCACCGGTGCGGTTTTGTCAGGGTGAAAACGTAATTGCTGCTGATAAAAGGCATTGGCGCTGGCCATTAAGTCGTAATAATTGGCGCGCTCTTTCTGTTGTTGTTGTTGAAACGGGGTGGTTTCTTCTTTGGGAACTTCTAGTCCCACGGTACCGGCGAGTAATTCTACGGCTTCTGGAAAATCAATATGGTCGTATTCCATGACAAAGCCAATGGCGTTGCCCTTGGCGCCACAGCCAAAACAATAATAAAACTGTTTGTCGGAAGCGACGGTAAACGATGGGGTCTTTTCACTGTGGAATGGGCAGCAGGCGCTGTGATTTTTGCCGGCTTTTTTTAGGCGAATACGGGCATCCACCACGTCGACGATATTGACGCGGGATAACAGATCGTCGATGAAATTTTGCGGGATTCGACCTGCCACTATACAAACCTATTATGCTGTTTATTACGCTGTAGGAGCTAAAAATCAGAGTTAGGTTACACTAATCTCTACTAAACCAACACGGCTACAATTAAGGCGTTAAACGCCATATCGTATTTGCATGAATAGGGGATTTTTAGAAGTCGTTAGAGGCTGTGGTGCTTAGGCAAAACTAGCTTTAACCAGTTTGCTCACTTCACCCATGTCGGCACGACCTTGTACCTGAGGCTTCACAAGTGCCATGACTTTACCCATGTCTTGCATGCCAGCTGGATTAACCTCAGCCACTGCCTTGGCGACAATGGCTGAAAGTTCTTCCGCAGATAGGGCTTCTGGTAGGAAGTCCTGAATAACGCTCACTTCGTAGTGTTCTACTTCGGCAAGTTCGGTACGACCAGCGTCTTCATATTGCTTAATAGAATCACGGCGTTGTTTTACCATTTTATCCATAATGGTAAGTACACGAGCGTCATCCAGTTCGATGCGTTCGTCAACTTCAACACGTTTGAGCTCGGCTTGGATCAGACGCAGGGCTTGAGTGCGGGCTTTATCTTTCGCGCGCATTGAGGCTTTTACTGCATCTTTTAACTGTTGAACCAGTCCTTGCTCACTCATGTTTGTGTCTCTATATCAGTTTATGGCTTAGTAAAGACGAGTCATCTTGCGTTGTTCACGCATAACTTTTTTCTGGTGACGCTTAACAGCAGCTGCTTTTTTACGCTTACGCTCAGCAGTTGGCTTTTCGAACTGTTCACGACGACGTACTTCAGATAGTACACCGGCTTTCTCGCAAGAACGCTTGAAACGACGTAGTGCTACGTCAAATGGCTCGTTTTCTTTAACTTTAACTTGTGGCATTCAATCTACCCTATGTGTATCAGTTGACTTAGTGAGTCTGGTTTACACTCACTAGGATTAATCAGTTTCCTGACTCTGAGCGGTTTTTATCCACTCAGGCCCTATTGAGGCGGGGGATTCTACTCGCTTTGACCTGTAATTGCAAAGTCCTGACGAGTATAGTGCAAACCCTGTGTTTGTCATGGCAAAGCCCCATGGGCACTGGGTTCTGGTGTTATGGCGGCGGGCTGCGTAAAATGGCACGCGCAAAAAATATGAGGTTGTTCATGCGGGTTTTAGCCATAGAAAGCAGTTGTGATGAAACGGGAATCGCTATTTACGATTCTGAACTGGGTTTATTGTCCCATGCGCTGTACAGTCAGGTGGAAATGCATGCGATTTATGGTGGTGTGGTGCCAGAGCTGGCCAGCCGCGACCATATCCGTAAAGCCATCCCTTTAATTAAAGATGTGATGGCCAAAGGCAATACCACCAGTGAAGAGCTGGATGGCATTGCTTATACTTCTGGTCCTGGTTTAGCCGGGGCGTTATTAGTGGGGGCGTGCCTGGCGCGCAGCCTTGCGTGGAGTTGGGGCCTGCCCACATTGGCGGTGCATCACATGGAAGGGCATTTATTGGCCCCTTTACTAGAAGACAATGCTCCTGAGTTTCCGTTTGTGGCTTTATTAGTGAGCGGTGGTCACACT
>JBFEWA010000080.1:0-10433 GCA_041546605.1 Bermanella sp. | reverse complement strand
GGTTCGACTCCCCTACGGGATACCATTTCTAATTTCTTTCCAAATTAACTCTTGAATGTGTAGTCCATGTCTATGGCTCGCCCATTAGCATCCATGCTATCGCGACATGAGTCCATCCATATACGTCACACCGAACAATTCCCCTCGTTTAAAGCAAGGCATTGACTGCTAGCGTGTCACTTCTGAAGTTGCGCGAATATTCCAATATTTACACTATCGTATAGCGTTTACCTTGTCGGTCGCTGAGTAGTTAGGTTGAGCCTGTCCTTAGCTTGTTGAAGAAAGAGTGTCGAAGGTTTTACGTCTAGCTGCTTGCATATGCTTTGTATCTATTTAGGTACAGAGAAAACACTCTTTTCTGAACGAAAGTTCCAGCTTTAGGTGTTTGATTGACCCTTAATGTCTAGATAACAAGCGTATAATCGGGGGAAATTGTGGTGCTGTGTTTCTAGGTAACACACATTTGTTCCGTAATTACTCAGGGCTTCTTTCGTACACTTTTTTGCTACATTTGTACCACTCCAATTTTGTATCTGTGTAATGTATATATTTCCAGAAAGAATAAAAAAATAAATATATATGCCTATTTAGGTGAGTTTTTTAGTACATATGTATTGTTATTTATTGAGTTGTCTATCAATTAGGCAGTAAAACAAGGGTGTAAGTCATTCCTAGGGGTGAAATTGTAATCCTTTGTAAATTCAGGTGAACTTTGCAGTGTGCAGACGAATCTGTGCGGGTTAGGATGCTTGCCACTTAAAGAACAATAACAAAAAGAAACGAGTAGTCCTTTTATGAAATTCATAAGCACCGTATTTTTAATTGCTTGCATGTTTGCATCAGTACACTCAGATGCAGCGGAGATCTCTAAAGCAGAGTTAAAACAGCAAGCATTGAAAATTCAGCAGCAAGTAGATGAACTGGTGGATCGTGGCGGTAAATATGTATATTTACAGCTGGCACAAAAAAACAGTGTTTCACCATTTGCAGTGGCTGTGGATGAAGCTGGTACAACAATTATGCTAGAAGTACCTAAAACAGAAGAAAAGGCTTCTTTTAGCGATAAGATTTTGGCTCTAAGAGAGATGATTCATCTAGGTGCGAAAAATGCAAATTTCGTGGCAGGTGCCTTGTTTGTGCAAGCTCAAGTTCCTTTTATGGGAAAAGACGTTGATGGTGTTGCCATTGAAATGGAACACAAGCTTGGCTTGTCAGTATTGCGATTTTCACCTTATGAAGTTAATCGTGAAAATAAAGAAATAAAATTTAAGACACCAGTGGACAAACAAAAACCGGTTGTGTTTTTTAAATCCTCTGAAAAAACCTCTGATTCAAACGTTAAGTCTTAAACCAGAATTGATGCGAGTTGCTATAGCGGCTCCTCAATAAGAGATGCTTTGATACACTAATCTGGCTCTCACAATAATAAAAAACAGGAGACAACAAATGAAAGGCCTTAAAAAACTTGCTTTGGTTACTGCAGTAGCCGCTGCTCCTTTCGCCCAAGCAGAAATGACTGCTATGGACGACGCTCTACTAGGTGAAATGACCGGTCAAGCTGGTATCACTATCGACGTAGATCTAGCCATGACTATCGACGCGATCAAATACGTTGACCGTGACGGTAATCAAGATGGTTCTGGTGTTCAAGGTGCAATCACCATGAAAGGTTTGACCATTGGTAGCATCCAAGGTGATGGTTCACTTGAAGCTGCTCGTATTCGTGGTTTAACCATCGATGCTGACGGTACTGACGGTCTAGTAATCGGTATTAACGAAATTGGTGATGACCTAGGTAACGGTATCGACGTAACTGTTGATGCGGTAATGATCAATGATGGTTCAGCTAACCTACATATGGTTGAAACTGCTGCAGTTGTTTCATTTGTGGATCAAGGTACTGGTATTGCAGGTACCCTAAACGTAGGTGAAGTTAAGGCTGCGGTACCAGTATTGGTGAATGATGCAACTGTTAAAGGTGGTGCTGCACAAGCTGCAGGTGCTGATTATGCTACTGCTCAAGCAACAGCTGCTGCAACTCGTGATTCTGTTGCGCAGACTAATTTCGGTGCAAACTATGCTGATTTGAGTGCGGCTGACCAGGCAACTGTAGATGCTGATGCATCTGTAACTGCAGCTGATGCTGATGTTGCATCTACAGGTGCTGCTGCAGCTACTGCTTCAACCGATTACAACAACGCAAACGATGAGCTTAACAAAGCGTTGGCGGTTGTGGCTCCAGCTGGTGCCGGTAACATTGGTGGCTTCAAAGTGACTAACTTCCGTAACTACATCCAAGATACGCTAGTTGAAGAATACAATGGCGTATTCGATATGGCGCTTAACGATTCAAATGGTAACTTGAATGCAGGTTCTACTGGTGGTCGTTTCGTACGTGGTGAAATCGTGATTCAAGGTACTGGTAACTATGTAACTGGTACTTCTGGTCTTAAGATTTCTGGTCAATTCGGTGGTGCGATGGATGAAGCAGCATGGGTTGATGAAGGCCAAGAATTTGGTATTCAAGACCTAGGTTTCTTCCACGGTGTTGATACTGATGGTGATACTATTGCTGACACTATCGAAGGTATGCACTTTGAGATGGAAATCAACGTAGTTGATCACGCTTCTTGGAACGGTGGCGGCGCTATTGACGTTGCAGCTCTAGAGATCTCTGGTCTTAAAATGCAAGGTACTATCATGATGGGTAGCCTATACCTAGATAGTACAACTGCTGGTGTAACTCGTCAGTCTTTAGGTTCTGTACTTGTTAAAGACATCGACATGACTGGTACTTCTGTATACGTTTACGGTCACTAATCTGACAGTAATGTTTACTTAGGTATTCAGGAAAACCCCGGTTCGCCGGGGTTTTTTTATGGGGCTATATTCTATATAAGCGTAATAAAATGGGAGTTGCAGCAGATGATCAAATTACAAGGTTTAGGCTCGGTTAGTGCGCTAATCATCGCGCTTGGATTTTCTTACTGCACACAAGCGGAAATGCAGCCATTAAGTGATGATGGTTTGTCCCGTTATGTGGGGCAGATAAAACAAGAGTCGCAAAATCTTAATGCTGACTTCACACCAGCTTTATTACTCAAATCAACCGATGCTCCCGTTCAGTCTTTACAAAGCCAAGGTAGTTCAAACAGTGTTCCTAGCAGTGGTATTACCATGGATATAGACCTGCAACTACACATTGATGAAATCCGCTGGGTAGATGTGGACGGTGCTGGTGTAAATGGCACCCAAGGGGCCATAGTATTGAAAGGATTATCAGTAGGGCACTTAGATGGGCCAACTCCGCAACCCGCACTTATTCGTGGTGTGACCTTTGATGTAGATGGTCGAGATGGTCTACGAATTGGTATCGAACAGATTGGTGATCAATACGGCAATGGTATTGATGTGAATATCGATAGTATTCAAATCCAATAACGTTCTGCTTTAAACGTTTTACAACTCATTTATTGATTGTTTCGTGCGCTTAGAATGAATTGTCATTTTAACCGCCTCTTTTCTCCTTTCGCCCTCTTTATCTGGTTTTTCTGACTAGCCTATAACTTAGGTACTTAATGGTTAAGTACACGAGTAGTAGGTGGTTGTATGAAACGGATTTTCATCGCTTTCGTGTGTGCTGTGTGCCCAAGCTTGGGTCTTGCACAGTTAATATCCCTTGATGATGAACAATTACAGCAATCTCATGGCTTTGTGGGTCATGGTGTGGTGTTCTCTCAAGCTCGATCCCTCCCTTCTTTTGAATTGTCATCCAGTCATGCCCGCAATGGCAAACCGAGTTCGAGTGTGCCTGCTGATCTGTTAACAGGGTTAGATAAAGGCGGTTTATCCTTAACACAAGGGCTTGAGATTGATTTGGAGATCCAAGCCAGTTTGGATATGGCATGGTTAGACTCAGATGGCTTTAGTGGCAATGCAGGTTTTTTGAAACTTTCGGGTATTCACCTAGGCGGCCATAAAGGTGCCATCACGTCAGATATGTTAAAAAGTGAGCGCCCATTTCGTGATGATGAGCTTGCCTTGATCAATAACTTGATTATCGATTTTGATTCCCAGAAAGGCATGTTTATTACCCTAGAGGAAATCGGTGATCGCTATGGCAACGGCCTGGATATTATCGTGAATGATATTTTCCTTGGTAATGAGCAGCGCAGTGCCGGTGGCTTGCTCATTGAGAATGTGTCTAACTTCATACAAGACAGTCATTTAGCCAGATTCAATGAAACCTTCGGTATGTCGCTGGCCACATTAGATGATGGTAAGAACACCGCAAATGGTAATTGGTTTGAATTGAACGCCATTGTATTAACAGAAGAGGGTAGTGACGATTTAGGAGTAGGGCTGCCAACATCCGATATCGGCATACCCGGGCTTAAAACCAATACCACCATTGATGCCAGCTTTGTCTTGCATGTGGACAAACTTGCTTGGGTGGATGATGGCAAGGAGTTTGGTATTGCTGGGCTTATGATTTATGACGGCTTGGATACCAACGGCGATGGAGTAGATGACACGGTCGGCCCTGCCAAATTAACCCAAATGAAAATTGAAACCGTAGATCATCGCAATATTGCCGGTGAGCCCGTGAAAGCCTTGCATATTGCTAACCTGGATTTTAAGGCCGATATTGCCATGCAAAGTATTTATGTGGGGGACCCATTAACCGGCAGCTTAGGCTCTTTGCATATTAAAGGCTTGGATACGTCAGGTACGGCCCTGTGGATCTATGGGCATTAAACCAAGGTTCGCCTGAAAAGCCTTGCTCAGAGCAAGGTTTTTAAATTCACCACATAAGCGTACAATTGGCCAAATTTTGCCGTACCGATCACACCTTTATGTCAGCTAAACCCGCCAAGATCTCTCGCACCTCATTGCAACCCAAGGACATTACCACTTATGCCCCTTATCGAGCGGATCTAACCCCTGCGCCGTTTTTGCCTATGTCGCGCAAAGAGATGAAGCAACTGGGCTGGGACAGCTGTGATGTAATCATTGTGTGTGGCGATGCCTATGTGGATCATCCAAGCTTTGGCATGGCGGTGATTGGTCGCACATTGGAAGCTCAAGGTTTTCGCGTGGGGTTGATCTGTCAGCCAGATTGGACGGATATCGAAAGCTTTAAAGTCCTAGGTAAACCGAATCTATTTTTTGGTGTATCGGCGGGTAACATGGACAGCATGATCAACCGCTATACGGCGGATCGCCGTGTGCGTCACGATGATGCTTATACGCCAGATAATGTCGGGGGCAAACGCCCAGATCGTGCGGTAACGGTTTACACGCAAAAACTGCGTGAAGCTTACAAAAAAGAAGTACCCATTATCGCCGGTGGTATTGAAGCCAGCTTACGCCGTTTAAGTCATTATGATTATTGGCAAGATCGTATTCGCGGCAGCGTACTATTGGATAGTACTGCCGATATGCTGTTTTACGGCAACGCCGAACGCGCGTTAATCGAAGTAACCCATCGCTTGGCCAATGGCGAAAAGATCGAAGATATCCAAGATGTTCGCGGTACCGGCTTCTTGCGTAAGCAGTTACCCACTGACTGGGTGGAAATTGACAGTACCGAGCTGGATCAACCGGGGAAAATCAAAGCCCATAAAAGCCCTTACGAAATGATTGATGAGAACGCAAAAGCAGAAGAAGCTGAGCTGAAAAAAGCCGGCGAGCAAGTGATTCAAATTGTGCCTCACATGCAAATGCGTCAAACCGACCCGGATGCCAGTTACATCCGTTTGCCATCATTGGATCAAGTTAAAAAAGACGCCGCGTTATATGCCCATTTAGATCGGGTTTTCCATAAAGAAACCAATCCTGGGAATGCCCGTGCGTTGGTTCAGGCCCATGGACGGAACGATGTGTGGATGAATCCGCCACCGATCCCGTTAACCACACAAGAATTAGACTGGGTGTTTGAGCGTCCGTACAAGCGTGTGCCACATCCTGTGTATGGTAAAGCTAAAATTCCCGCTTATGAGATGATTCGCTTCAGTGTGAACATTATGCGCGGCTGCTTTGGTGGCTGTACGTTTTGCAGTATCACCGAGCATGAAGGGCGTATCATTCAAAGTCGTTCGGAGAAATCCATTCTTAACGAAATTGAAAATATTCGCGATTTAACTCCTGGCTTTACTGGTACGATTTCCGATTTGGGCGGCCCTACAGCCAACATGTACCGCCTAAATTGCAAAGACAAAACCATTGAAGAAAACTGTCGTCGCCCAAGTTGCGTGTATCCAACCATTTGTAGCAACTTAGAAACCGATCATAGTCATACCACGCAGTTGTATCGTAAAGCGCGTAATTTAGATGGCGTGAAGCGTGTGGCAGTGGCGTCGGGTTTGCGCTATGACCTAGCGGTGGAAGATCCAGAATATGTGAAAGAGTTAGTAACTCATCACGTGGGTGGTTATTTGAAAATCGCTCCAGAACACAGTGAAGAAGGCCCGCTGACAAAAATGATGAAGCCGGGTATGGGTACCTATTACAAATTCAAAGAGATGTTTGAAAAGTACTCAAAAGAAGCGGGTAAAAAGCAGTATTTGATTCCGTATTTCATTTCGGCTCACCCAGGCAGTACCGACAGAGACATGCTGAATTTAGCTTTGTGGCTAAAAGAGAATAATTTCAAAGTGGATCAAGTGCAAAACTTCTACCCATCGCCCATGGCAACGGCCAGTACTATGTTTGCCACTGAGCGTAATCCGCTGAAACCTATTAAAGCAAAAAATCACGAGCCGGTTTTTGCCGCAAAAACCAAAGAGCAGCGTGCTCTGCATAAAGCGTTTTTACGTTATCACGATCCAGAAGGTTGGCCACTGTTACGTAAAGCCCTTAAAAAATTAGGCAAAGCTCATTTAATTGGCCGTGGGCCAAAACATCTTGTGCCACCGGAATCGGGTCGCGAAAAAGATGCCCGTCGCGAAGGCAAAAAGTTTGTACCCAAGAATACCGCTGCGAAGAAATCTTTTGTGGCGAAAACTCAGCATAACGGTTTGCCGCATATGCCTAAGGGTAAAAAGCCCTCTGCTTCAAAACCCAAAGCAAAGAAACCTCGCTAGAAAGAGAAGGCGGTTGTTCCAAAGAGACCCTGATTTAACCATTAGGGTCTCCGCTTTCTCACCATTAAAACTTTACTGCTCCATTCCCGCTAATATCACAACGCTCTCTTTGAATATCTTATGTAGCTGACGTGCATTTAGGACATTTTGTCGTGAGCGTTTGTGAATTGGCAATACTATGGGTAGGCTAGCTGTTCTCTCACAGGGAGGGGTTAGGAGTCTTATGTTATACCGTTATCTTTTGGTGTTATTGAGTGGTTGCCTTATCAGTGTTCAAACGCTTGGGCAGCTAGAGGCCGGCTTTGGTATGTCGGCTGTTCATGTTCCCCATTATGTGGGCAGTGATGAAGCGGAGCAGTTTTACCTTCCTTTCCCTTATTTACGCTATCGCAGCGAGAAACTCACCATAGATCGTAACTTGATTCAGGGGAATCTGTGGCAGTCAGGGCATTGGAGTTTAGAGGTCAGCCTTGGCGGCGCGGTAAAGGTCGACAGTGACAAAAGCCAGGCCCGTGCAGGTATGAATGATTTGGACTTCATTATTGAAGCAGGGCCGGCGCTGCATTATTACTTTCTTGGCTCTCGATCCAAAGGCAATGCTTTATTTTTAGAATTACCCGTTCGAGCCGCTAACAGCACCGACTTTACTCAGGCAGCCTATCGCGGCTATACCTTTAACCCCAGGGTGGTTTGGCGTCGGGAATATTGGCTCAGTGGCTATGAAGTACGTCCACAGCTCGCCGTGGGGCTGCGCAGTGCCAGTGGCCACTATCATGACTACATCTACGGGGTGGACTCTGAATTTGCTACTGTGGAACGTTCAGCCTACCAAGCAAAAGCCGGCTATGGCGGTTGGCAACTGGGCTACAGCACAGCTGTGCTGTGGGATCAGTGGTTGGCGGCAGGGTTTATACGCTATGTGAATATATCAGGCAGTGCCTTTGAAGACAGCCCCTTAGTGAAAACCCGTTCTAGCTTGATAGCCGGTTTCGCCTTTGCTTATCTTTTTTGATCCATGCCCTTAAGTTGGCTGATTTAGGTCATTCATGGGGTATTAAGCGTGATTTCAGTGTACACTTGTTTACTATATTAGTGGCGTACATTGACTTAAGTTAGGTCATAGGTAGCATGGCCACAGTATGTTTGATTTTAAAGAGTAATTTCATGAAGTATTTTTTTAGTCTGCTGTTGGCAGGATTCATCTCTCTAGGTGCCGTAGAGCACGCGCAAGCCAAGAAGTTCGGCAGTGGTGGCTTTGGTAAGGCGTTTCAGACCAGCCCTTATAAAAAGGCAACCCCAGCCAGTCCGCAAAAGCCGGCTTCATCCCCAGAAAAGGCCAAATCCTCTCGTCCTGGCATGGGTGGTTTAATGGGCGGACTACTAGCTGGTGGCTTATTTGCTTACCTACTAGGCAGCGGTGCGTTTGAAGGCATCCAATTCATGGATATTTTGCTATTTGCGGTATTGGCGTTTGTTTTGTTCAAGCTATTGGCTAAACCCAAGATGACGCCGCAATATGCAGGCATGCAAAGGCAAGCTTACGCAGAGCAAAACTTATTCACAGGGCAGAGCACTCAGCAGCAGATTCCAATGGAATTCCCAGAAGGTTTTGATGTATCCGCTTTTGAAAACGGCGCTTTAGAGCATTTTGCGCTAGTGCATAAAGCATGGGATGAAAATGACTTTGCCACCATTGAAGAATATGTACAGCCAGAATTATTAGACGCATTAAAGCAACAGCGTAGCCAATATGCAGCACGCTTGAGCAATGAAATTCTGGATTTAAGCGCCAACATTGTTCGCGCGGAGCCCATTATTGGTGGTCATCGTATCAGTATTCTTTTTCGCGGCTTAATGAAAGACATGCAAAGCAACGAAGAGCATGGTGTGTTTGATGTGTGGCATTTAGAAAAACACGGATCGAATGCTTGGTTAATCGTTGGCATCGAAGCCGAATAATAAATACAACTGAGGTAGTAATATGTTTGAACAAGGTTTGTGGGGGTTAAGCGGCTGGCAAGTACTGCTGTATACCCTAATCATGACACACATTTCCATTGTAAGTGTGACCATTTACTTACACCGTGCTATGGCTCACCGAGCGATGGATTTGCATCCAGCACTGGCGCACTTCTTTCGCTTTTGGTTATGGTTGACCACGGCCACCATTACCAAAGAGTGGGTATCCATTCACCGTAAGCATCATGCTAAGTGCGAAACCGAAGATGATCCACACTCTCCTGTGGTGAAAGGTTTGAAAACCGTATTGCTAACAGGGGCTGAGTTGTATAAAGACGAAGCAGAAAATCAAGAGACCTTAAACCGTTACGGCAAAGGCTGCCCGGATGATTGGTTGGAAAACAACCTTTATCAAAAATATAAACTTTTGGGTATTTTTGCGTTATTAGGCTTTAACATTTTAATGCTAGGTCCAATTGGTATTACCGTATGGGCAGTACAAATGATGTGGATGCCAGTACATGCAGCCGGCATCATCAATGGCCTTGGTCATGCCATGGGTTATCGTAATTTTGAGTGTTCAGACGCCGCAACTAACATTAGCCCATTGGGCATTTGGATTGGCGGTGAAGAGCTGCACAACAATCACCACACTTACCCGAATTCCGCTAAATTGTCGGTTAAGAAATGGGAGTTCGATATTGGTTGGATGTACATTAGCATTTTTAAAGCGCTAGGCTTAATTAAGAATGTGCGTACAGGCCCAGTTATGGCCATTGATAAAAGCAAGTTGGAATTGGATTTCGATGCGGCTTTAGCCGCTGCCAACAATCGTTTCCAAATCATGGCGAAATTTTATAAAAGCGTGATTAAGCCAACGGTTAAGCAAGAGAAAAAACAAGCGAAATTGAACTTGCCATTTACTCGAGCAAAGCGCTTGCTACGTAAAGAAGAAGCCTTGTTGAGTGACAAATACCGTCAACAATTAGCTGAGTTACTTGCTCACAATGAAATGATGGAAAAGATCTATAAGATGAAGCAAGAGCTGCAATTGGTTTGGAAAAAACGTTCCGCTAGCCGAGACGAGCTACTCAAAGCCATGCAAACATGGTGCAAAGAAGCGGAAGAAAGTGGCATTCGCGCTTTAGAAGAGTTCGCGCAGAGTTTACGTCAGTACAGCACTACGCTTGCTTAATATTCAGGAAGCTTTAAATAAAAAACGGCAGCCTTGGCTTCCGTTTTTTTTGCTTGGTGTTTTATTTTTTGAAGTCTGAACAGGCTGGTACTAGAAGTTAGAGATAAAAAGGTACATTTTCATTCCAATCTGATCTATAGTTGCTCTTCATACTTTGGTATGAATAAAGCACTTAATACAGGCTTTGAATAAAT
>JBFEWA010000445.1:0-2234 GCA_041546605.1 Bermanella sp. | reverse complement strand
CTTGGTATTGCAACTGCATTAATCACACTCAAAGTAAACAGACACAAAAAAGCCAAGACGCGTCTTGGCTTTTTTGTGTCTGTTTACTTTGAGTGTGATTAATGCAGTTGCAATACCAAGGCGGCTTTTTCGCAGTAATCTTTTTGCTTGGTATCGTTCTTTTGTTTGCTTTGACTGGACTTCACCCAAATATAGCTGGAAGCTTTGCCTTTACATAGCTCTAAACCCAACACTGAGTTTTTCGATTTCACAAACAAATTCATGGTGATGTCGCCACGGCCCATGGTGCGTAAGTGCATTTTCTTTGGAGATAAAGTGTAAGACTTAATGCCACTGCGGCCGTTTACACTGATGGTTTTGCCCGGAGGTGCATTGACCCATTCCGCGTCGTCACGGATCTCAATGCTGGTCCAGCTACTGTCAGTGGAAACCGATAATTCGTAAATGGTTTCATCGCCAGTGGCGGCAAATGTGGATGAACTGAGTAGGGCTAAGGACAGCCAGAATCCCTTCATATTTATTATCCTTGGTCGGAACACCTACTAGAAACTTAGGTAAGGACTGGCTATTCGTCAAATGGGTAAAATTCGCCACAAGTGATGCAACATCACTTGTGGCGGGCTTTAGGCTGGTTTTTATAGGTGACTTTCGGCGTATTCGGCCAAGGCGGAGCGCGGTACCCCTTGTAATTCAATGCCACCACCTAATGAGAAGCCTTTAAAACGCTCATTGAGGTAAGTTAAGCCAGAACTGGTGGCATTGAGATACGGCGTGTCAATTTGCGCCAAGTTACCTAAACACACCACCTTAGAGCCGGCACCGGCGCGGGTGATGATGGTTTTCATCTGGTGCGGGGTGAGGTTTTGGCTTTCATCTATGATGATCAAGCTTTTTTGAAAACTGCGCCCGCGAATGTAGTTAAGGGATTTAAAGTGTAAAGGCACTTTCTGCAAGATGTAGTCGATGCTGCCATGGGTGCTTTCGTCATCCATGTGCAGGGCTTCTAGGTTGTCAGTAATGGCTCCCAGCCAAGGCTCCATTTTTTCCGCTTCTGTGCCGGGAAGGAAGCCGATGTCTTCATCCAAGCCGCGCACGCTGCGGGTGGCAATAATCCGAGTGTAGCGGTTTTGGGAGACGGTCATGTCGATGGCCGCGGCCAATGCCAATATGGTCTTACCGGAACCGGCTGAGCCGGTGAGATTCACCAAATGAATGTCTGGGTCGAGCAATAAGTCCAAGGCCACGGCTTGGTAAATATCACGAGGGGTCAAGCCCCAAGCCTGTTGTTGCATGAGGTGATCACGGGAGCGATCCCATAAGGTGACGACCTTGTCGTCCATATCGCAAATGCGCGCCACAAAGCCTTGTTCGTCCAAGATGTATTGGTTAACGAACACGTCTTTGCCTAATTCACTGCGCGCGATTTTATGCACAGTGCGCCCAGGCTCGTGGGCGGTTTCTACTTTATTAATGGTGTCCCAAAAGCTGTTTTTAAATTCGTGAAAGCCCTTGGTTAACGATTCAATATCACTGACCAATTGGTCGTTGTGATAATCCTCAGCGGCAATGCCACAGCCGCGGGCTTTTAAGCGCATGTTGATGTCTTTGGTGACGAGAACGATTTGGGTTTTGGGACGTTGTTGTTGCAAGAAGATGAGGCTGTTGATGATTTTGTTGTCGTTTAAGTCGTTGGGGAGCACCGTACTTTGTTGCACCGGTTTATCCATTAACACACTGAGATAACCGTGCTTGGTGCCTGCCGCGGGCATGGCCACCCCGTCGCTGATTTCCTCCGGACTGGCTTCTCCTAATATTTTGTCGATGTTGCGTATGGCTTGGCGGCACTCCATGGAGACACCGGATTTTGAAAGCTTGAGTTTGTCGAGTTCTTCTAGGACGGTCATGGGTATGACCACTTGGTGTTCTTCGAAATTAAATATGGCGGAGGGATCGTGGATTAATACATTGGTGTCGATAACGTAGGCTTTAGTACGACGGCGGTTGGGCATTCAGCACTCCTTTTAGCGAACGCGCAGGCTATGCGTATACCGTAAGCGACTTCGTTCTGCTTTAGGCGTGGGCCATTTGGTACATGCGCCCCTGTGAGTTCGAAATGAACTTGCACCTCCATTCAACTGATATTTTGCAAACTTGGCAACGACTTTTTTCGCTTTTTTTTACTGGCGTAAAAGGGCTAAACGAAATAAGTAAACGCCGTCAGCATGTGTTTAATG